>DASYUS010000499.1:0-7222 GCA_036000945.1 Allostellaceae bacterium | reverse complement strand
CCGCGCGCCAGGTCGTCGGCGGCGCCGACCCGGCTGAAGAGCCGGTCGACGATGCCGATCCGGGCCGCGCGCGCCGGGACGAACGAGCCGATCTGCGCGAGGATGAGGATCAGCGCATTCTGCCGCAGGAACGTGCTCTTGCCGGCCATGTTGGGGCCGGTGACAAGCCAGATCCGGTCGTCGCCGAGGACGCAGTCGTTGGCGATAAAGCCGCCCTTGCCGGCGAGGGCGGCCTCGACCGTCGGGTGGCGGCCGCCGCGGATCGTGAATTCGCTGCCGGGTTCGATCTCGGGCCGCACCCAGCCGCCCTCGGCGGCGCATTCGGCGTGACCGGCGGCGAGGTCCAGCGTGGCGAGCGCTTGCGCCGCCGCGGCGATCTCGGCCCGGCGCGCCATGACCTCGCCGACCAGATCGTCGAAGAGGCGCAGTTCGAGGGCGAGCGCGCGCTCGGCGGCGCTGGCGATCTTGCTGGCGAGCTCGCCGAGTTCGACGGTCGTGTAGCGCTGCGCCCCGGCCATCGTCTGGCGGTGGATGAAATCGGACCCGAGCCGGCCGGCGTTGGCCGCCGACACCTCGATGTAATAGCCGATGACGTTGTTGTGGCGGATGCGCAGCGCGGCGACGCCGCTCGCCTCGGCATAGCGCGCCTGCAGCGCGGCGATCGCCCGCCGGCTGTCGTCACGCAACTCGCGCAGCTGGTCGAGTTCGGCGGCATAGCCCGCCGCGATAAACCCGCCGTCGCGGGCGAATAACGGAAGATCAGCGGCGAGCGCGCGGGCGAGCCGGTCGACCAGCGCGCCGTGCTCGCCGAGACCGCGCTCGGCGTCAGCCAGCAGCGCCGGCAGCGGCACCAGGCCGGGTTCGGCCAAAACCGCGCGCAAGGCCGCGGTCTCGCCGAGCGCGTCGCGCAGGGCGGCGAGATCGCGCGGGCCGCCGCGTCCGAGGTTGAGCCGGGTCAGGGCGCGCTCGATGTCGGGAACGCGGCGCAGGCGCTGGCGCAGCGCCGCCCGCATCGCGGCGCGGTCGAGGAAGAACTGCACCGCATCGAGCCGGGCCGCGATCGCTGCCGGGTCGGTCAGTGGGCCCGCAAGATGCTCGGCGAGGAGCCGCGCCCCGGCGCCGGTCAGCGTGCGGTCGATCGTCGCGGCGAGGCTGCCGCGGCGCTCGCCCGAGAGGGTCGCCATCAGTTCGAGGTTGCGCCGGGTGGCGGCGTCGATCTGCATGACCGAGCCCGGCGCGACACGAACCGGCGGCGCGAGATAGGGCGCCCCGCGCTGCTGCGTCAGCGCGACGTAATCGACGAGCGCACCAGCCGCCGCGATCTCGGCCCGACTGAAACTGCCGAACCCGTCGAGCGCCTTGACGCCGTAGAAAGTCTCCAGCCGGCGGCGGCCCGACTCACTGTCGAAGCGCGCATTGGCGAGCGGCGTCAGCGCCGGCTTCCAATCGGCAAACAGCTCGAACAGCGCCGGGCGCGCCAGCAGCCGCTCGGGAACGAGGATTTCGCCCGGCAGGATGCGGGCGAGATCGGCGGCGAGCACGGCCTCTGCGGTCGGCGCCAGCGAGAAGGCGCCGGTCGACAGATCGAGCCAGGCGAGCCCCAGTTCGCCGCCGGTTTCGGCGATGCCGGCGAGGTAATTATGCCGCCGCGCGTCGAGGAGGCCGTCCTCGGTCAGCGTGCCGGCGGTGACGACCCGCACCACCGCGCGCCGCACCGGCCCGCGATTGCCGCGCCGCCGAGCTTCGGCCGGGTCCTCGATCTGGTCGCAGATCGCCACCTTGAACCCGGCGCGGATGAGGCGCGCGAGATAGCCATCTGCGGCGTGCACCGGCACGCCGCACATCGGGATGTCGGCGCCGTCGTGCCGGCCGCGCTTGGTCAGTGCGATGTCGAGCGCCGCCGCTGCGGCAACCGCATCCTCGAAGAACAGCTCGAAGAAATCGCCCATCCGGAAAAACAGGAGGCACCCGGGATGCGCCGCCTTGATCTCGTGATACTGCGCCATGACCGGCGACACTGCCGCCCCGACAGGCGACGCCGGCGGCGAGGGATCGGGATCGCGGAGGGGCTCTGCGGTCATCGGCGGAAAATCGGCAACCAGGGAAACCGGCAAACGGGCGAGCGCGCTGCGGGATTTTGACGTTAACATGGGGCAAAGGCCCCGGACAGCCCGCCCTCGCGCGGTTCGGGTGCAACGGAGGATCGCGATGCCAGAACAAGCGGCGCAATTCCCGGTGATCCGCGAAGCGGTCGCCTCGTTCCCCGACCGCGCGCATTTCCGCAACGCGGTCTCGGCGTTGCTGGCGGCCGGCTTCGCGCCGAGCGACCTGTCGGTGCTCGCCTCGCATGAGCCGCTCGCCGCTTCCGACGAAACACCGGGTGAATTGCTGGCGGCAGGGTTGACCGACGAGATCAAATACATCGCGCCGTTAACCATTGCCGGCATCGTCTTGATTTCCGGCGGGCCGATCGCCGCGACGATCGCGGCCTTGGTCGGCGCCGGGCTCGGCGGCGCGGCGTTGAAGGAATTGTTCGACGATTATGCCGCCGCGCCGCACCGCGAGGCGTTCGCCGTCGCGATCGCCGCCGGCACCGCCCTCTTATGGGTGCGCTGCGCCGATCCGGAACTCGAATTGCGCGCGTTGCGGCTCCTCGAAGAAGCCGGCGGCCGCCATGTCCACATCCACGGCCGCCCGCCGAGCGGCGACCGGGCCGGTTGATCGGGCCGGCCTAAAAAACCACTCTCCCCCACCGGGGGAGAGGGCTGGGGTGAGGGGGCGAATAGGCTATGTCCTTTCGGATGAAACCCTCACCCGGCCGCCGCTTTGCGGCGTCCACCCTATCCCGCAATGCGGGAGAGGGGGTTAGCCCTGCGGCCGGTGGCGCTTGACCGCCTCCGGGTTGGTCGAATCGACGCCCATGTAGATGCCGCGCTCCCAGCTGCGCTTCAGCGGATCAACGACGTTGAGGCGCATGCGGCCAACATGCTGCACCTCGATCTCGACGGCCTCGCCGTCCTGCAAGGCGCCCAGCCCCTCGTGGTTGGTGCCGCAGGCGATGAGGTCGCCCGAGTTCAGCGTCATGATCGTCGAGGCGAACTCGACGAGTTCGGGGACCCGGTGCTCCATGTCGTCGGTGTTGTAGTTGTGGCGCAATTGCCCGTCGTCCCAGAAGCGGACGACGACGTCGTTGGGGTCGGGGATCTCGTCGGCGGTCGTGATGCACGGCCCAATGGGGGCGAAGGTATCGAAGGATTTGCCGAGCCAGCTGCCGGCCTTCCAGGTGCGCCGGCCTTCGCCGCGCGCCGACACGTCGATGAGCCCCGTATAGCCGAAGACGGCGCTCCGCCAGTCCTTCTGGCCGACCTTTTTCGCCGGCCCCTTGATGACGAGCGCCAGTTCCGCCTCGTGCATGAAGATCCACGGCTCGGTGAATTCCGGCAGCACGATCGTGTCGCCCGGGCCGACGACGGCCTCGGGGTTTTTCAGGAACATATTGAGCGGGCGCGCCTCGCGCTGCGCGTGCTCCCAGTAATTGGCGATGCAGCAGAGGATCTTCCCCGGCCGCGGCAGCGGCGCGCGCAGCCGTATCGCATCGAGCGGGTGCGCCGCGCCCTCGGCCGCCAGCTTCTCGAGCGCCGGGCGCAGCGGGTCGAAACCGTCGATGATGCCCTGCATCGTCAGCTGCGGCGTGTAGCCCTTGGCGACTGCGCCGGAGATGTCGACGACCCCCCGCTCGGTCAGCACCCCCGGCGCCGGCTCGCTGCGGCCCGCGCCCTCAAAGAGAACCAGTTTCATCGCCCTCTCCTCCAGGTTCGCGTCATTGCGAGCAGAGCGAAGCAATCCCGGGATTGCCGCGTGGCCTTCGGCTCCTCGCAATGACAGTAATCCCTTGCCGGTACGCTCGCCACCTCGTCGGGACGGCGTGGATGCGATAGAATGGCAATCTCAGATCGATCATTGGGTGCGGCGATGAGCGAGCAGGTTTCCGAGCCGTATTTTCGCCTCGGCGAGGGGAAGATCAGCGGCTGGATCTCGGTGACGCTCGGCGGTTTGAGCGTCCTCGGTGTCCTGTGTTTCCATTTCCCGGACTTCCTGACGACGCCACAGCTGCGCCAGGCCTATACCGTCGAGGAGATGCGCTATCTGCTCGGCGCCGGGATGATCTTCTCGGCGGCGTTCGGCGTCGTCACCTTCATCCTCAACCGCCACAAATTGATGGGGGCGGTCGGCATCACGCTGACGCTCCTCGCGCTGTGGGGCGGCGGCGCGTCGGTGCAGGTCGGGCCGCGCTATGCCGCGCCCGGCTATATCGGCCTCGACTGGTTCATCCTCGACCTGATGCTGTCGGCGATGATCTTCATCTTTCTCGAAAAGCTGTGGCCGCATTTGCGCGAGCAGGCGATCCTGCGCCCCGATTTCTGGCACGATTCGCGCTATTTCCTGGTCAACCACCTGTTGATCGGCGTCTACGCCTTCGCCGCGACGATGTTCGCCCCGACCTTCTTTTCCTGGGCGATCAACCACGACCTCCAGGCCTTCATCTCGTCGCTGCCGTGGACCTTGCAGTTCGTCATGGCGATCGTCTTGGCCGACCTTGTCGAATACGGCATCCACCGCTCGATGCACGAGGTCAAGTTTCTCTGGCCGATCCATGCGGTGCACCACTCGGTCGAGCACATGGACTGGCTCGCCGGCTCCCGGCTGCATTTCCTCGAACCGCTGGTGACCCGCACGCTCGTGCTGATCCCGGCCTTCATCCTCGGCATCGCCCAGGAGCCCTTGACGCTCTACATCGTCTTTGCCGGGTTCCAGGCCGGCCTCATCCATTCGAACATCCGCTGGGACCTCGGGGCGCTCAAATACGTCTTGTGCTCGCCGCGCTATCACCACTGGCACCATTCCTCGGACGACGAGGCGATCGACAAGAACTACGTCGCCCACCTGCCGGTCATCGACTGGCTGTTCGGCACCATGTACCTGCCGAAGGAAGGCCGCCGCTGGCCGCGCAAATACGGCACGATCGGCTTGCCCTTGCCGAAGGGCATCGTTCGCCAATTCTTCTACCCATTCCGGGCACAGGCCCGAATGATGCGCCCAGGCGTAAATCCGAAGCGTCGGCCGACCTGACTATATCCTGTTCCCGGCGAAGGCCGGGATCCATCGATCATCCACTCGAGCAGCCGGCAGATGGGTCCCTGCCTTTGCAGGGACCCGAAGCGCGGCTGCGGCGCGGGCTGCCCTGCGGAATGGGAATTTGTCATTCGGCCCTGTCGCGTGATCCACTGTGCGAAATACGCACGGAAGGATTGGCGATGGTTGAGATCAACCGGTTGGGGCCGCAGATCGGCGTCGAGGTGCGCGGGGTCGACGTGAAGACGATGGATGAGGCGACCTGGCAGCAGATCTACCAGGCGTGGCTCGACCATAACGTCCTGTGCGTGCGCGGCCAGGACCTGACGATCCCCGATTTCATCCGTTACAGCGAGCGCTTCGGGCCGGTGACGCCGCATCCGTCGAAATCGACGCGTCATCCCGAGCATCCCAAGATCACGATGCTCGGCATCAACAAGTTCGACGCCGAGGGCAAGCTGCGGCGCGAGATCTACGCGCGCGGCGCCGAGGGCTGGCACACCGACGGCGCCTACAACCAGGCGCCGTTCAAGGCGACGCAGCTTTATGCGCTGGCGGTGCCGAGCGGCGGCGGCAACACCCTCTTCGCCAACGGCTACGCCGCCTATGACGGGCTGCCGCAGCGCCTCAAGGACCGGCTGGAGGGCGTCGTCGGCGCGTTCTCCTATGGCGGGCGGCGCGGCGGATCGAAGCTGCTCAACCCGGAGGACCAGGACTGGACGCCGGTCTACCACCCGATCTTCCGCGTCCATCCCGAGACCGGGCGCAAGTCGCTCTATTTCGACCCGGGCAAGATCGTCGATTTCGTCGGCATCGAGCGCGAGGAGGGCGACGCGATCATCGCCGAGCTGACAGCGGCGATGATCCAGCCCGAGGCCGAGTACCACCACAAATGGGAAAAGGGCGACATCGTCATCTGGGACAATCGCTGCTCCTACCACAGGGCGGCCGGCGACTACCCGCCCGAGGAGGACCGCATTCACTGGCGCGTCTCGATCAACGATTACGGCGTCGAAGCCCTGGAAGCGGCGGAGTAGAGCGTCCGTCACGACGAGATTGCTTCGTCGCTGCGCTCCTCGCAATGACCGAACAAGGGCTGTCATTGCGAGCGAAGCGAAGCAATCTCGCCGCGAAAATGCGAATTGTCGGAGTTTGGGAAGCATGATCAGGGTCACCCCGTTCGAGAATGCCGGCTGCGGCGCCGAGATCAGCGGCGTCGACATCCGTGAGAGGCTGCGCGAGGAGGATCGCGACGCGATCCGCGCGGCGTGGTTGCAGCACCTCGTGCTGCGATTCCGCGATCAGAAGATGACCGACGCCGAGCACATGGCGTTCACGCGGCAGTTCGGCGAACTCGAATTCAACCCGGCGGTGCTGATCGAGAAGCAATACGGCGTCGGCACGCAGACCTCCGGGCGGCGGCGCGAGATCCCGCCGGAAATCTCGGTGATCTCGAACATCATCGAGGACGGCAAGGCGATCGGCGGGCTCGGCGACGGCGAGGCGTTCTGGCACACCGACTCGTCGTTCGTCGAGGTGCCGCCGGCGGCGAGCCTGTTGCGCTCGCTCGAATGCCCGCCGCCCGAGGCCGGCGGCGCCACCGAGTTCCTCAACATGTATGCGGCTTACGACACGCTGCCAGCCGACGTGAAAGAGCGGATCGACGGCATGACGGCGATCCACGCCGCGACGCACAATAGTGCCGGCCGGGCGCACAAGGGCTTCGAGACGGTGAGCGACCTGTCGCAGGTGCCGGGCGCCCGCCAGCCGCTCGTCCGCACCCATCCCGAGACCGGCCGGAAATGCCTCTTTCTCGGCCGCCGCATCAACGCCTATATCATCGGGCTGCCGGTCGCGGAGAGCGAGCCGCTGTTGGATTTCCTGTGGGAACACACCTGCCAGAAGAAATTCACCTGGCGGCAGGAATGGCGGGTCGGCGACCTCGTGTGGTGGGACAACCGCTGCGCGATGCACCGCCGCGACGCCTTCGACCCCGCGATGCGCCGCCTGATGCACCGGACGCAGCTGAAGGGGACGCGGCCGGTTTAAGTTACCCCCACCCAAGCCCTCCCCCGCCGGCGGGGGAGGG
>DASYUS010000498.1:0-1613 GCA_036000945.1 Allostellaceae bacterium | reverse complement strand
GCGGCAGCCTGCGGCAGGCTTCCTACAACATGGCGACCTTGCGCACCGCGATCGCGCTGAAACCGGCGGGGATGCGTGTGACGGTCGCCGACATCTCGCAGATCCCACCCTACAACGAGGACGTTAGGGCAGCGGGCTTTCCGCCGCAGGTCGAGACGCTGCGCCGGCAGATCGCCGCTTCCGACGCCCTCCTCTTCGCCTGCCCGGAATACAACTACTCGATGCCGGGCGTCTTGAAGAACGCGATCGACTGGGCCTCGCGGCCGCCCGACCAGCCGTTTGCCGGCAAGCCGTGCGCGATGATCGGCGCCGCCGACGGGATGGCCGGCAGCGCCCGCGCGCAGTACGATCTGCGACGCAGTTGCGTCTTTCTCGACATGCATCCCTTGAACAAGCCCGAGGTGCTGATCGGCCAGGCGCAGACGAAGTTCGATGCCGACGGCAATTTGTTGGACGAGGTCGCGCGCAACCTGATCCGCGACCTGATGGCCAACCTCGCGGCGTGGGCCAGGCTGATCGGGAAGAAGTAAATCCGCCGTCGTCCCCGCGAACGCGGGGACCCAGGGGTTCACGATCAAGGTGGATCCCCGCTTTCGCGGGGACGACAACATTTTTGGGTAGGAGAGCGCCATGGAGATGGATTTCACCGGCAAGGTCGCGCTGATCACCGGCGCCGGCAACGGCATCGGCCGGGCGGCGGCGCTCGCCTTCGCCAGGAGCGGCGCCAAGGTCGTCGTCGTCGATCGCGATGCGGCGGCCGGCGAGGCCACCGCGGGGATCATCCGGCAGCAGGGCGGCGACGCGCGGTTCGTCGCCGCCGACGTCACCAAATCGGCCGATGTCCAGGCCTATGTAAAGGCTGCGCTCGACGCCTACGGCAAGATTGACTGCTTCTTCAACAACGCCGGCATCGAAGGCACGGTGAAGCACACCGCCGAATACGACGAGGCGATGTTCGACCAGGTCATCTCCGTCAACGTCAAGGGCGTCTTTCTCGGGCTGCGCCACGTCCTGCCGGTGATGCTGGCGCAGAAATCGGGGGCGATCGTCAACACCGCCTCGGTTGCCGGGCTCGTCGCCACCCCCGGCATGCCGGCCTACGTCGCCTCGAAGCACGCCGTGATCGGCCTCACGAAGACCGCCGCCGGCGAGGTCGCCCGCAGCGGCGTCAGGGTCAACGCGGTGTGTCCCGGCCCGGTCGACACCAGGATGATCCATTCGCTCGAAGAGCAGCTGAGCCCCGACGACCCGGCGAGCGTCGGGCGACGCTACCAGGCGGCGATGCCGACCGGGCGCTACACGACCGCCGAGGAAATCGCCAGCACGGTGGTGTTCCTCTGTTCCGACCTCGCCAGCAACACGACGGGCGCGCAATACGTCGTCGATGGCGGCCGCACCGCGACGGGCGGTTCGGTGACGCAGGCGATCGAACGCTGAAGCTCACGGTAGCGCGATATTCGGGCGCTAAAGTGGGACCAATGCGGTAGCATGCGCGCGCCGCAATTTTCATCTCGGTGTCCGGGCAATGGACTGGCTTCCAATAATCGGCGTGGCGATCGCGAGCGTTGTTTGCCTCGGCGCGGGGATGTTCGTCGCGCTGCGCTTCTTTGACG
>DASYUS010000497.1:0-14887 GCA_036000945.1 Allostellaceae bacterium | reverse complement strand
AGGGGCGTGACCTCGCCGTCGAGAACGACCGGGTCTACATGCGCACGATCGGCGGGCTGCGCCGGGTCGACGCGATCTATCGCCGGATCAACGACGACTTCCTCGACCCCGAGGCTTTCCGGCCCGACAGCCAGCTCGGTGTCGCCGGTCTGATGCGTGCTTATTATGCGGGCAATGTGGCGCTGGCAAACGCGATCGGCACCGGCGTCGCCGACGACAAGGCCGTCTACGCCTACATGCCACGGGTGATCCGCTATTATCTCGACGAAGCGCCGGTGCTGGCCAATGTCGAGACGCACATCTGCCGCGAGAAGGAGAGCCTGCGCTACACGCTCGACCATCTCGCGGACCTGGTGGTGAAGCCGGTCGGCGAGGCCGGCGGCTATGGCATCACGATCGGGCCGAGGGCGACTCGCACCGAGCTCGACGAGTGCCGGGCGAAGCTGCTTGCCGACCCTGCGAACTATGTCAGCCAGCCGTGCATCGATCTGTCGGTCGCGCCGACCCTGGTGAATGGCGGCGTGAAGCCGCGCCACGTCGATCTGCGGCCCTTTGCGATCACCGGGGCGTCGACTTGGGTATTGCCCGGGGGCCTCACCCGCGTCGCGCTGCGCGAGGGGTCGCTCGTCGTCAATTCGTCACAGGGGGGCGGGTCGAAAGACACGTGGGTCCTTGGATAACCCGCTGCTTGCCCGCTATGCCGAATGCATCTTCTGGCTCGCCCGCTCGGTCGAGCGCGCCGAAAATCTGGCGCGCATCCTCGAGGTCAACGAAACCTTCTCGCGCGACCGCAGCGGCAGCCACAGCTGGCTGTCGATCGTGCAGCTCAACACCGACGAGGACGCGTTCTTCGCCAAGCACCGAGCGGCCAGCGCAGAGAACGTCATCCGCTTCTATCTGACCGCCGCGGACAACCCGACCTCGATCGTCAGCGCGGTGACCAATGCGCGGGAGAACGCGCGCACCCTGCGGCCCCTGGTCTCGACCGAGATGTGGGTGCAGCTCAACGTCACCTACAACCGGGTGATCGCGATCGATCCCGGCGAGCTGGCACCCGGCAACCTCACCCACCTGCTGACCGAGATCAAGGATGCCTGCCAGATGTTCCAGGGCATCACCGAAGGCACCTTCTACCGCGACCAGGCCTGGTGGTTCTACCGGCTCGGCCGCTACATCGAGCGCGCCGACCAGACGACGCGCCTGCTCGACAACAAGTATTACATCCTGACAAAGGGCGCCGGGATCGACCCTCCGATTGAAGTCGGCCAATGGCATGCGGTGCTGCGCTCGGCCTCCGGCTACCACGCCTTTCGCCGGATCCATTCGAGCGACCTGACGCCGGCGCGCGTCGCTGCCTTTCTGCTGTTCAACCCGGCGTTCCCGCGCTCGGTCCATTTGTGCCTGCGCGAGGTGCAGAACGCGCTGACCGAGCTCAAATCGCGCTATGCGCTGCGCGGCGGCAACGATGTCGCCGAGGGCCTCGACCAGCTGCGCACGATTCTCGGCGCCCGCACGATCGAGGAGATCATCGCCGGGGGGCTGCACGAGTTCATCGACTTCATCCAGCGCTATCTGATCGCGATTACGGATCGGCTGTCGGCGGTGTTCTTCGGCCATCCGCCCCAGGCGGAACGCGGCGAGGAGGTCTATGGCGATTTCCCGCCTTTCGGTTATTTCTCGCAACTGCAAACCTAGAACCGATATTTGAGCCTCGGCAGAGCATCCTCGGCGCAGGGAAATGCAGCTCCTTACCGTTCGCCACATCACGTCCTACCGCTATAAGCAGCCGGTGTCGTTTGGCGAGCACCGCATGATGCTTCGGCCCCGCGACAGCTATGATCAGCGGCTGATCGAGGCACGGCTCGACATCACGCCCGAGCCGGCATCGCTGCGCTGGGTGCACGACGTTTTCGGTAATTGCGTCGCCATCGCGCGGTTTTCCGGCCGGGCCAGCGATCTCAATTTTGACAGCACCATCCGCCTCGATCATTCGCCGACCAACGCTCTCGAATTCGAGATCGAGGATTATGCCGCCACCTATCCGTTCTCGTACGGCTCCGAGGAGAGCCCCGACCTGTTGCGCTCGATCGAACGCCAATTCCTCGACCCCGGCCGCGAGATCGACCGCTGGGCGCGCCAGTTCTTGCGCCGGCAAGGGTCGACCGGCACGCGCGAGCTGCTGGCGGCGATGACCCAGGCGATCAAGGAGCGCTTCGCCTATGTCTCGCGCTACGAGGTCGGCACCCAAGACCCGATCGAGACTCTCAAGCTCGGCAGCGGCAGCTGCCGCGATTTCGCCGTTCTGATGATGGAGGCGGTGCGCTCGCTCGGCCTGGCGGCGCGGTTCGTCTCCGGCTACCTCTACGTCCCGGAAGACGGGGGCGGCGGACTGATCGGCGGCGGCGCCACCCATGCGTGGTTGCAAGCCTATATACCGGGCGCCGGGTGGATCGATCTCGATCCGACCAACGGCGTGGTCGGCAACCGCGACCTGATCCGCGTCGCCGTCGTGCGCGACGCGCGCTACGCGGTGCCGCTCTCCGGCACCTGGACCGGATTTCCGTCCGATTTTCTCGGCATGGACGTCAGTGTCAGCGTTACCGCGGATCGGACACCGGCGGAACCGGAACGCCCGGACATGGGTGAAGGTCGAAGATCGGTCGGGGCGTCGTAGGCGGCGCGCCATGCAGGACGGGAGAGTCAGCACCGAAGGCGAGGTCGGGCACGCTTGCGACCAGATTGCCGGTCAGCGTCCCCTGTCCTCGCGTGACTGCCAGGCGCGCCAACCGCCGAATTCGCTGATGTCGCTCGCGCCTTGGGCCGCATGGGCTTCGCACAGGAACCCGGTCACCGCACTTCCGTCCTCCAAATCGATGGTGCCGAGGCCGAGCGGCGAGGAGATGGTGGCGAGGAAAGCGCCGACGGCAGCAACCGGCACATCCCATATCTCGGCCTCGATCGCGGCGCCTGTTCCCGGTGTGCGGACGAGCCCGGGCCGTCGACCATCGGGGAGAGCGTAGAGCCGGTAATCGGGTGCGGTGCGAACCGCCCGGCGCAACCGAGCGCCGAGTGCCAGCAACTCGCCATTGAGCGGCTGCCCCGATAAATGCGCGCCGACCACCGCGATCGGCAAATAGGGGTATCGTACCGGCGCGGATATCACCGCGGTGGGTGGCAGCGTTGCCCCGGTGGCACCCAGGGTCAGCCCGCCTTGCCGCTGAAATGCGGCGCCGACGGCGGCGAGCAGCGGGTCGTGGAAGGCGGGAGCCAGTAACGTCACGCCGGCCGGCAGTCCGTCTGACTGGAACCCGTTCGGGACGGCGATCGCCGCCAGATCGAGCAGGTTCGCGAAATTGGTGTAATGGCCGAGCGTCGCATTGAGCCCAAGTGGATCGGCCTCGATCTCGGCGATCCGGTAAATCGTGCCGGTGGTGGGCACCAACAAAAGATCGATCCGGCGCCACACCGGCGCGACCTGCTGCGCCAAGAGGGCGAGATCCTGCTGGCCCTGAAACACCGCCGTCGCGGATATCGCGCCGCCGGTCTCCAGCACCTGTCGGGTCACCGGGTGGAGAATGTCCCTGCGGCCGGCGATCGCGGCGTCGACGGCGGCTTGCCGCTCACCGAGCCACGGCCCGCCGTAGACCAGCGCCGCCGCCTCGGCAAACGGCTCGAAGTCGACCTCGACAATTTCGCCGCCCAGTGAAACGATCCGGGCAATTGCCTCGTCGAACAACCGCGCCGCTTCCACATTGCCGAAGAATTCGCGCTGATCCGGCCGGGGCACTCCGACGGCGAAACAGGGCGGCATCACGCCATAGACACCGAACCCGGCTGGCGCCATCCGCGAGCCGCAATCCTCGGGGTCGGACCCGAGCGCACAGTCGAAGACGGCCGATGCATCGCCGACGCTCAGCGCAAAGACCGAGACGCAATCCAGTGACCGGCAAGCCGGGACGACGCCACTCGTGCTGAGGAGGCCGCGGGTCGGCTTCAACCCGACGATGTTGTTGAACGCGGCCGGGACCCGCCCGGAGCCAGCGGTATCGGTGCCGAGCGCAAAGCTCGCGAGGCCAGCCGCCACCGCCACCGCCGAGCCGGAGCTCGATCCACCAGGGATATAAGCTGGGTCGAACGGGTTGCGCGGTACGCCATAAGGCGAGCGCACGCCGACAAGCCCGGTGGCGAACTGGTCGAGATTGGTCTTGCCGACGACCATCGCGCCAGCCCGCCGCAGCCGGTCGACGACCGGCGCCGACTCCTCCGGGACGTACGCGAATTCGCGGCATCCGGCGGTGGTTGGCAGGCCCGCGACATCGATATTGTCCTTAACCGCGAACGGTACGCCGTAGAGCGGCAGATCGGCGGTACCCTCGGCGGCGGCGCGCTGCTCCAGCGTCGCAGCCTCGTCGACCAGAGCCTCGTCCGGCACGCGCGAAATCCACACCGCGTCATTGCCGCGCCGCTCGATGCGCCCGATCAGCTCGCGCGCGATGCTGACCGGGGTCGCCGTGCCCTCGACATAGGCGCGGCGCAGCGTGTGAAAATCAAAACTGACAGGCATGACCCGATCCGCGGCTCCTCCCGAACGGCCGACACGTCTAGCGGAGATGCAAGCACCTCGCCACTGGCATCTGTTAACCGAACTGATCGGCCGTTTGCTTTGTTCAACCAGTGCATTTGCGGAAATCTGCCTATAATTTAAGCATACCGGTCCATCCGGAAGCTCGAATTCCGCCGCGTTCCCTCATGTCCCAGGCTGGCATGAGCGTTGCGTAACAGCTATCGGCAGCACCTTGGAGCGGGGGACCGGGTCGATGAAGCGACGCGATTTTCTGAAGGTCACGACAGCGGCGACCGCAGCCGCCGTGGTTGCTCCCTATCTCCGCCCGGCCCGGGCGCAAGGCCGCGCCGACACCTTGCTGACGCTGTCGGAAAGCGGCCCCAACAACCTCGACATCATGGGGGTCGGCACCAACCGGCCGGGTTACGAGGCGTCGTGGAACACCTATGACCGGCTGGTGACGTTCGGCTCGAAGCCCGACGCCAACGGCATCGACCATTACGACTATACGAAAATCGAGCCGGAGCTCGCCGAATCGTGGGACCTGCGCGACACGTCGGCGACCTTCAAACTGCGCCCGGACGCCAAGTTTCACGACGGTACCCCCGTTACCGCGCACGACGTCAAATGGTCGTTCGATCGCGCGGTCACGGTCGGCGGCTTCCCGACCTTCCAGATGAAGGCGGGCTCGCTGGAGAAGCCCGAACAGTTCGTCGCCGTCGATGACCGCACCTTCCGCATCGATTTCCTGCGCCGGGACAAGTTCACCCTGCCGGATATCGGCGTGCCGGTGCCGGTGGTGATCAACGCAAAACTCGCCAAGTCGCACGCCACCGACAAGGACCCGTGGGCGATGGAGTGGCTGAAAAACAACGAAGCCGGTGGCGGCGCCTTTCGCATCGACAAATGGACGCCCGGACAAGAGGTGATCTATCAGCGCTTCGACGACTGGAAATCCGGATCGCTGCCGAAAATCCAGCGGGTCATCTGGCGCATGGTGCCCTCGGCCGGCAATCGTCGAGCGCTGATCGAGCGTGGCGACGCTGACATCTCGTTCGATCTGCCGCCGAAGGATGTCGCCGAGCTTGCCGAGGCGAAGAAGCTGACGGTCGTCGGCACGCCGATCGAGAACGCGCTCGTCTATATCGGCATGAACGTCAAGATGGCGCCCTTCGACAACGCGAAAGTGCGCCAAGCGATCGCTTATGCGATCCCCTATCAGAAAATCATGGACGCGGTGATGTTCGGTCGCGGCAAGCCGATGTTCGGCGGCCCGGCAAAGGTGACGACGCCCGCTTGGCCGCAACCGACGCCTTATGTCACCGACCTCGCGAAGGCAAAGACGCTGTTGGCCGAGGCCGGGCACCCCGAGGGGTTCGAGACGATGCTGTCATTCGACCTCGGGTTTGCCGTGATCAACGAGCCGCTTTGCATATTGGTCCAGGAGAGCCTCGGCCAGATCGGCATCAAGGTCACCCTCAACAAGATCCCCGGTGCCAACTGGCGGTCCGAATTCTCGAAGAAGACGCTGCCGTTTTTAGCCAACGCGTTCGGCGGCTGGCTCAATTTTCCCGACTATTTCTTCTATTGGACCTATCACGGGCAGAACGCGATCTTCAACACGATGTCCTATCAGAACCCGGCGATGGACAAGCTGATCGACGCCGCCCGGTTCGAACCCGATGCCGAGAAATACCGGGAGGAGGTCGAGGGCTTTATCAAGATCGCCTTCGACGAGGTGCCACGCATCCCGGTGTTCCAGCCCTCGCTCGACGTGGCAATGCAGAAGCACGTCGCCGGCTACCGCTACTGGTTCCACCGTCAGCTGGATTACCGGCAATTGTCGAAGGCGTAAATCTATCGGAGGCGATCGACATGAGCGCGATTTGGCAAACCGCATCGGGATTTGCGAGGTGGTCGGTAGAACCGCTCGCGTTTCGGCAGCCGCGCGGCTTCTTTGGGACGCTGACAGCGCTCGGACCGGTCGCCACGGCACGGGTCAGGACGCGCCAGTTTCTCCAAACACTTCGAGACACGCACAAAAGGCGGCCCGGCGGGAGCGGCGACCCGGGCGAGCGGCCGGAGACCCTCGCACTTCGCAGCTATTGGGATGATCCGGCCCTGTGGATGCTGATGATGCATTGAGATGGTCTCCGGGAGATGATCGTCCTGCGCCGCCTGGCCAGCGCCCTGCCGAGCATTGCCGGCGTCATCATCGTGACCTTCCTCTTGACGCGCGCCCTGCCGGGCGATCCGGCGGCCTATTTCGCCGGGCCGGCGGCGACGCAGCAGGCGATTGAGGAAATCCGCCACACGCTCGGCTTCGACCGCAGCCTGCCAGTCCAGTTCATCGAATACCTGAAAGACCTCGGCCACGGCGATCTCGGCACCTCGCTCAGTACCGGGCAGCCGGTCGCCGACGAGCTGCTGACCCGCCTGCCGGCCTCGGCCGAGCTGACCTTGCTCGGCCTTCTCCTGGCGGTGGCGATCGCGGTGCCGCTCGGCATCGCGGCGGCAAACCGTCCGGGTGCATGGATCGACCATCTGTGCCGAGTCGTAGCCACCGCCGGCGTATCGCTGCCGGTGTTCTTCACCGGCCTCTTGCTGGTCTATGTGTTTTATTACCTGTCGGGCTGGGCGCCGGCGCCGCTCGGCCGGCTCGACGTCTACTTTTCGGCGCCGCCGCGCCGCACCGGGTTTTATCTGTTCGACAGCCTGCTCGCCGGCGATGTCGCAACCTTTCGAGCGACGCTGGCCCAGTTGGCGCTGCCGGCGTTTACCTTGGCGATTTTTTCGGTGGCGCCGTTGGCGCGGGTAACCCGGGCCGCGATGCTGACCGCGCTCGGCAGCGATTTCGTCCGCACCGCGCGGGCGAGCGGCCTGTCGCGCGGCCGCGTCGTTTATGTCTACGCCTTTCGCAACGCGGTGCTGCCTGTCATCACCACCCTCGGCATGGTGTTCTCGTTCCTCCTCGGCGCCAACGTGCTGGTCGAAAAGGTGTTCGCCTGGCCGGGGATCGGCTCCTACGCGATCGAGGCGCTGATCGCCTCCGATTACGCCCCGGTGCAGGGCTTCGTCCTGACGATGGCGTTGCTTTACGTCCTCCTCAACCTGGCGATCGACGTCGTCTACGGCTTGGTCGACCCACGCGTCCGGCTGACCGCATGACCGAAACCCTGCGCCATGCCCGCTATGTGCTCGCCGAGAACCCGGTCACTCTATTTGCCTTCGCGTTGTTCTCGGTGCTGGTCCTGTGCGCGGTTGTAGGGCCGTCACTGGTGCCATACGACCCGCTCGCCAGCGATACCGCACGCGCGCTGACCGGACCATCCGCTGCCCATATTTTTGGCACCGATCAGCTCGGCCGCGACATTTTCAGCCGCATCGTCGTCGCCACCAGGGTCGATCTCGGGATCGCGGTCACCTCGGTCGCGCTTGCCTTCGGCATCGGCACGCTGCTCGGCCTCTCAGCGGGGTATTTCGGCGGCTGGACCGACCGCATTATCGGCCGGATTGTCGACACGATTATGGCCTTCCCCCTCTTCATCTTGGCGATGGGGATCGTCGCCGCGCTCGGCAACACGCTCGCCAACATCGTCTACGCGACGGCGATCATCAACCTGCCGATCTATGCAAGGCTCGCCCGCACCGAGGCCAACGTGCGGCGCGAGGCCGGGTTTGTCGAAGCGGCGCGGCTGTGCGGCAACAGCGAGGCGCGCATCGTCCTGGCGCAGCTGTTGCCCAACATCATGCCCTTGATGATGGTCCAGGTGTCGCTGACCCTGGGCTATGCGATCCTCAACGCCGCCGGCCTCTCGTTCATCGGCCTCGGCGTGCGGCCGCCGACCGCGGAATGGGGCATCATGGTCGCCGATGGCGCCGGCTTCATCGTCTCGGGAGAATGGTGGGTGGCCTTCTTCCCCGGCCTCTTCCTGATGGCGGCGGTATTCGCCTTCAACCTGATGGGCGACGGGCTGCGCGATATCGTCGATCCCAGGATGCGGACATGACCGCGGCGGTGACGGAAAGAACCGTCAACCGACAGGTTGTTCCGCTACTGGCGATCGAGGACCTCAGCGTCGAGTTCCGCACGCGCAGTGGCGTGGTGCGCGCCCTCGATCGGATCTGCCTTACGCTCGATCGCGGCGAGACGATGGCGCTGGTCGGCGAGAGCGGCTCGGGTAAATCGGTGACCGCCTACGCCACCATGGGTATCCTCGATGCGGCGGCACGGATCACCGCGGGCAGCATCGTATTCGGCGGGCTGGACATGCTTGCAGCCGGCGCCAAGGCGCTCGACGACGTGCGCGGGCGCGAGATCGCGATTATCTTCCAGAACCCCCGCGCGGCGCTCAACCCGATCCGCCCGGTTGGCCAGCAGATCGCCGATGTCCTGCTGCGCCACGGCAATGTCACCGCGGCGCAGGCCCCCGATTGTGCCATCGAGATGCTGGCCCGGGTCCGCATCCCCGACCCGAAGCGGCGTGCCCTTTCCTATCCGTTCGAATTGTCGGGCGGGATGTGCCAGCGGGTGATGATCGCGCTGGCGCTGGCTTGCGAGCCGGCCCTCCTGATCGCCGACGAGCCGACCACCGGGCTCGACATAACGACCCAGGCCGTGATCATGGATCTCATCGCCGAGTTCGCATCCGCGCACAATATGGCGACGCTGCTGATCACCCACGATCTGGCGCTCGCCGCCGAATATTGCGGCCGCATCGCCGTCATGCACGCCGGGCAGATCGTCGAGACCGCACCGACATCGCAGCTATTCGCTCGCCCGCGCCATCCCTATACCGCAAAGCTGATCGCGGCGACGCCGAGCGACGTGACGCGGCTCGACGATCTAGCCGCGATCGCCGGCGGGCTGCCCGATCTGCGCCGCGCCGATCTGCCCGCCTGCCGCTACAGCGCGCGCTGCGAGAGACGTCGCGACGAATGCCTCGTGCCGCCGCTGCCGCTCCATGCCTTCGGCGCAGGCAGCCTCGTCGCATGCCGGGATCCGCTGTGAACGGTCCGTCCGGGACGCCGCTTCTCGAGGTCGATGGGCTGCACAAGCTCTATCCGGTGACGGCCGGGAAGAAGGCCTGGCGGCGAGCCGCGGCATCATCGCTCCACGCGGTCGACGGGGTCGATCTGTCGATTGGCCATGGCGAGACGGTCGGGCTGGTTGGCGAGTCGGGCTGCGGCAAGTCGACCCTGGTGCGCCTTCTGGCGCGCCTCATTGACCCAAGCGACGGCAGCATCCGCTTCGACGGCGCCGACATCGGAGCGATACCGGCGCGGCGGTTCGGGCGGAGTCGGGAGCGCGCTCACATCCAGATGGTGTTCCAGGACGCCACCGACAGCCTCAACCCCCGCTTCACCGCGTTTCGCGCGATCGCCGACCCGCTGCGCCGGCTCAAACGTCTCGCCGGGGCGGCATTGCGCGCCCGGGTCGAGGAAGTCGCGGGCCTGACCGGGCTGCCGGAGGAACTACTCGGCCGCTTTCCGCATCAGTTGTCCGGCGGGCAGAAGGCGCGGGTCGGGATCGCCCGGGCGATCGCGGTCGGGCCGCGCCTCCTGATCCTCGACGAACCAACCTCGGCGCTCGACGTGTCGGTCCAGGTCGTCATCCTGCAATTGCTCGACGATTTGAAGCGGCGCCTCGGCCTCTCCTACCTGTTCGTCAGCCACGACCTCAATGTCGTGCGCCTCCTGTGTGATCGCGTTCTCGTCATGTATCTCGGCCGTATCGTCGAGAGCGGACCGGCGGCGGAGATCTTCGCCGCCCCCGCGCATCCCTACACGAAGGCCCTCCTCTCGGCGGTGCCGACTCTGGTTACCGATGCGATGCGGCGGCGGATCGAGCTTCCCGGGGATCCGCGCAGCCCGATCGATCCTGACCCGAACATCTGCCCGCTCTACGGCCGCTGCTTCCAGGCGACCGACGACTGCACGACGACGATGCCGGAATTGCGCGAAATTGCCCTCGGTCGCCATGCAGCCTGCCACTTCCCGATTATCGAGGAGGCCGCACCAACGAACCCGGATGCGCGCCCGATGGTCGTCGCCGCGAACAACTAGCGTAATGCGTCATGCTGGCGAAGGCCGGTATCCATGCCCGAAATGGATCCCGGCCTACGCCGGGATGACGATGTCGGAAGGGGGAGAATTTGGCCGATCGTCCGTTCGACGCCGCCGTCTACGTCGATGCCACCGCCGCGCTGATCGGGCTGCCGCTCGATTCCACCCATCGCCCGGGGGTCGTCATCAACATGCAGCGCATCGCCGAGATGGCGGCGCTGGTCATGGCTTTTCCGCTGCCCGACGATGTCGAGCCGGCGCCGGTATTCCGCCCATGAGCGATCCGCCGCTTCCCGATAGCGATGGGTTGACCATTGCCGCCGCGATACGCGGCGGTGCGGTCAGCGCGGTCAAGGTGACGGAAGCGGCGCTGGCGCGGATTGCCGCCCGCGACTCCCGATTCAACAGCTTCACCGCGGTCACCGCGGACCGCGCGCTTGCCGACGCCCGCGCCGTCGATGCCGCCATTGCGCGCGGCGACGATCCGGGGCCGCTGGCCGGGGTGCCATTCGCGGTCAAGAACCTGTTCGATGTCGCCGGGCTGGTCACCGTCGCGGGGTCGAAGATCGACCGCGAGCGCCCGCCGGCCCCGGCGGATGCGACGGTCGTTGGACGTCTGGCGAGAGCCGGGGCAATCCTCGTCGGCGCCCTCAACATGGACGAGTACGCTTACGGCTTCACCACCGAAAACACCCATTACGGTCCGGCGCACAATCCGCACGACCCGACGCGGATCGCCGGCGGATCGTCGGGCGGGTCCGGCGTCGCGGTCGCCGAGGGTCTCGTGCCGCTAGCGCTCGGCTCGGACACCAACGGCTCGATCCGCGTGCCGGCCTCGCTGTGCGGCATCTTCGGGCTGAAGCCCACCTACGGGCGGCTCAGCCGGGCCGGTGCGCGTCTCTTCGCCGCCAGCCTGGACCATGTCGGACCGTTGGCGCGCTCGGTCGGCGATCTCGCCGCCGCCTACGACGCGATGCAGGGCCCCGACCCGCTCGACCCGGCGTGCGCGGGCCGCGCGGTCGACCCGGCAGTGCCGGACATCGAGCGCGGGGCGGAGGGGCTGCGCATCGCTCTCGCCCGCGGCTATTTCGCCGGCGATGGCCCGGCCGCCGCAGCGGTGGCGAGCGTCGCGAAGGCGCTCGGCGTCACCCGTACGATCGAGATCACCGAGGCGGCCCGCGCCCGAGCCGCCGCTTTCGTCATCACCGCGAGCGAGGGCGCCAACCTGCATTTCGCCGACCTCAAGACCCGCGCCGGCGATTTCGATCCGATGACGCGCGACCGTTTCCTCGCCGGTGCACTGATCCCGGCCAATTGGGTGGTGCAGGCACAGCGTTTCCGCGCCTGGTATCGCGAGCAGCTTCTCGCCCTTTTCGACCAGACCGACATCCTGCTGATGCCGGCGACGCCATGCGGCGCGCCGCTGATCGGCCAGGATACGATCGAGATTGACGGCGCCGCGGTGCCGATGCGGCCCTATCTCGGGGTCTATACGCAGCCGCTGTCGTTCATTGGCCTACCGATCGTGGCGGTGCCGCTGCGCCCGGCTGGCGGGCTGCCGATCGGGGTGCAGATCGTTGCCGCACCCTGGCGCGAGAGCGACGCATTGCGCGTTGCCCGCGCGCTGGAGCGGGATGGCATAACCAGTGCTGGAGTGGCGCATGGCTGAGCCGAGCGAGCCCGAAATCAACATTCCCGAAGTGGTCGCCGAGGTCACCGCCGCCTTCGCCCGCCATGGAGCCGCGCTCGTCGGCAACGACGTTCCCACCCTCGACGAGTCGTTCTGGAAGGCGCCGCACACGGTGCGCTATGGCGTCACCGAGGACCTCTACGGCCATGACGAGATCAGCGCGTTTCGCGCCGGCCGCTTCTCCGGTCGGGCTGGCGCGCTTGCTGCAACGCACCGTGATCACCGCCTTCGGGCGCGATTTTGCAACCGCGAGCACCGAATTCCGGCGGGCCGGGAGCGACCGGATCGGCCGGCAAAGCCAAAGCTGGGTGCGTTTTCCCGAAGGCTGGCGCGTGGTCGCCGCCCATGTCAGCCTGCTGGCGTAATTCCGCGCTTCGTTTGCTTTGGCTTCTGGCTTCACGCCGCGTCGAGGCGATGCGCATCTGCATCCGACCAGACGAGCGTGGCGGCATCCCCAGGCTGCACCGGGCCGGCGAAAAAGAGGCTGTCCGGCAACAGGGCCGCCGCCTGCTCGCCCGACTGCGTTTCCAGGGCCACGCGAACGACCGGTCCTTGATACTCCACGACCGCGACCCGCCCGGACAAATGAGGTCCGCTCCCCGCGGGGCCGATGCGGCAGCGGTCGGCCCTGACCGCAACGATGCCGCGCGCCGTCGGGACGACGTTGTGGCCGCCGATAAAGCGGGCAATGAAGGCGCTCGCTGGCTTCTCGAAAATCTCGCGTGGCGTGCCGGCCTGGCGGATGCGGCCCTCGTCCATAACCACCATCAGATCGGCGAGCGCCATTGCCTCGTCCTGGCTGTGGGTGACATGGATAAAGGTGATGCCGAGCTCGCGCTGCAGGCGCTTCAGCTCCTCGCGCATGCGGACCCTGAGGAAAGGGTCGAGCGCCGACAGCGGCTCGTCGAGCAGCAGCACGTGCGGCTCGGTGATCAAGGACCGCGCCAGCGCGATGCGCTGCTGCTGGCCGCCCGATAGCTGCGCCGGCAGCCGGGCGGCGAACTCCTCCATCTCCACCAATTCGAGGAATTCGCGCGCCCGGGCGTAACGCTCGGCCTTGCCGACCCCTCGCATCTTCAAGCTGAACGCAACGTTGTCGAGGCAGCTGAGGTGCGGGAACAGCGCATAGCTCTGGAACATCATCGCCGTGCCGCGCCGGGCGGTCGGCAGATCGGTGACGTTGCGGTCCCGGATCAGGATGTCCCCCTCGGTGATCTGCTCGTGCCCGGCGATCATCCGCAAGGTGCTGGTCTTGCCGCAGCCGCTGGGTCCCAGCAGGCAGCAATAGCTCGCCGGCGGGATGCGCAGCGAGACCGCATCGACCGCGATCGTCTGGTCGTAGCGTTTGGTGACCGAGATCAATTCGACGTCGAAGCGCGGCGCGACGCGTCCCGGCTCCGCCGTGGTGGACCGGGTCCGCATCATGTCGGGCTCCCGAGGCCGGCGCGGCGGCGCTGCAGGCCAAAAATCCGCCACAACGTCAGACCGATGATGATGAACGACACCGCCGTGGTGACGGTGCCGATGGCGAACAGGGTCGGCGACGTCGCGCTCGAGATTAGGGCGTAAATTTCGAGCGGCAAAGTGTTCTTCGGTCCGATGACCAGCGTGGTGCGGGCGTATTCGTCATACGACAGGGTGAACGCACCCATACCGACCCCGATGATCCCCGGCAGGAGGATCGGCAGCGTCACATGGCGCAGGCGCTGCCACGAGCTGGCGCCGAGGTCGTTCGCGGCCTCCTCATAAGAACGGTTGAACCGGTTGACCACCGCGAACATCGCGAAGAGGCCAAACGGCAGGGTCCAGGTCAGCTGCGCCCCGAGCGCCGAGGTGAAGAGGCTCGGCTTCAGCCCGAGCATCGTGAACCCGAGGCCGATGCCGAAACCGACGAGAAGGCTCGGCATGACGAGGCTCGCCACGGCCAGATAAAACAAGACGCCCGATCCTGGAAAGCGGCGCCGGAACGCCAGGCCGGCGGCCACCGAGATCACCACCGTTACCACGCTGACGACTGCGGCGAGTGCGATCGAGCGGCCGAACGACACCGGGATGTTGGCCATCTGCCCCGGCTTCATGATGTCCTCGAACCAGACCAGGGACATCCCGACCATCGGAAACGTCACGCCGCCATTGGGGCCCTGGAACGACAGCAGATAGATGACCAGCATCGGGCCGTAGAGAAACACCAGGAACAGCCCGAACAGCATCGCCAGCGCATAAAAGGTCCACGGCCGGCCGTGCGCGGCGGTGCCGTAGCTCTGTCCGCCGATCATCATTTCGGCGTCTCCCTCACTTCACCAATTCCTTCCGGACATCGACGACGCGCATCATCCCGGCGACGAGGAGCGCCACGAACAGCACCAGAACGACCGCGCTCGCCGAAGCGGGCGGGTACTGCATCGCCTGGATCTCGGTGGCCAGTGCCGAGACGATCGAGGCGCTCTGGCCGCCGCTCATCGCCTTCACGACGAAGAAGTCTCCCATCACCTGGGTGAAAACGAGGATCGAGCCGAGCGCGATCCCGGTCTTCGACAGCGGAATGATGATTTCGACCATGATGCGCC
>DASYUS010000496.1:0-4197 GCA_036000945.1 Allostellaceae bacterium | reverse complement strand
TAGAATTCGACGACCTCGGGAATGCCGTCGACCGCGCGCGCGAACCGCTCGAGCCATTCCTGGTTGTGCTGGTTGGTGCGCACCGACACGAATACGGTGACGCCGACATTGAGCTTGCGGCGATCGAGCAGCGCCACCCGGCGGCGGATGACCCCGGCCTCCTCGAGATTGCGGATGCGCCGCCAGCAGGGCGTCAGCGACAGTCCCACGCGCTCGGCGATCTCGGCATTCGACAGGCCGGCATCCTCCTGCAGGGCGGCGAGGATTTTCCTGTCGAACTCGTCAATGGAAAATTCTTCTTTCATTTAGGCCCGTTGAGGTAAAAATTTCCAACAATATAGCAAGAGTCAGCCGAAATGGCAAAACCCGTTTCGGCCAATCCTGGTAGCCTCTGAACATCCGTCGCACCCGACCAGGAGCCCTCGACGATGTCGCCGTTCACCGCCTTCAGCCGCCATCCCGCCGCCGTCGGCGAGACCTACGGCGAGCACTTCGTCTTCGCGAGCGGCGTCGGCGGCCGTCTGATGCTGGCCGGGCTTGCCTGCCTCCTGCATGGCATCTTCCCGTTCCTGTTCGAACGGACCGGCAGCCGGACCATCATCGACCTCCACGACCGTGTCACGGGCGGCACGCAGTCGCGGCTGCATCCGGTCGGCGCCGAGGAATCGCCGGCGCGCTGACCCGCCGATCCGGAACCTCCGTCAGAGATACCAGGCGTATTCGCGCGCGAACGTCTCGCCCATGAACTTCGCGTACTCGCCCTCCTTCACGGCGGCGTAGAGCGCGAGATAGTCGGCACCGAGCCAGTCCGGCAGGAGTTTGGCCGACCGCATCGCCTGCAGCGCGGCCGGTACGGTGAGCGGCAGCGTCGGATCGACCGACGTACAGACATTGCCGACCGCCGGCGGACCGGGATCGAGACGCCGCTCGATGCCGTGCAGCGCGCCCGCCAGCACGGCGGCGAGCACGAGATAGGGATTGGCGTCGGCGCCGGCGATGCGGTGCTCGATGCGGCGGTTCTCGCCGGGACCGCTCGGCACCCGGAAGGCGACCGAGCGGTTGTTGACGCCCCAGGTCGCGTTGACAGGCACGAACATGTTGGCGCCGAAGCGCCGGAAGCTGGTGAAGCTCGGCGCGAAGATCAGCATCGCCTCCCGCATGCTGGCGGCGAGGCCGCCGATGGCCGCGCGCAGCATGGCGCTGCCAGCCGGCGAGCCGTCGTCGAAGAGATTGCGCCCGCCCTCGTCCAGCAGGCTGAAATGGACATGCAGGCCGCTACCGGTCTGGTTCGGGTAGGGCTTGGGCATGAATGTCGCCTCGCCGCCGTGCCGCCGCGCCACCGCCTTGACGGCGCGGCGGAACAGCGCCGCCTCGTCCGCGACCCTGAGAATATCCTCCTTGTGCTGCAGATTGATCTCGAACTGCCCGGGCGCGAATTCGGAAATCGCGGTGGTCACCGCGATGCCCTGGGCGCGGCAGCTCGCGCGGATCTCGCCGAGGATGGCGCCGTAGGCATCGAGATCGTCGGCCAGATAGGGCTGGTTGCCGCTCTCGCGCCCGCCGCCGCCCGGCCGCAGCGGCGGCTGCGGGCGGCCGCCTTCGTCGCGCGCGCGATCGATCAGGTAGAACTCGTACTCGAGCGCCGCCACCGGGCGGAGCTTGGCGGCGCGATAGCGCTCGAGCACGCCGTCGAGCACCCAGCGCGGATCGGCGCGCGAGCGGCGGCCGTCGCTCTCGAAGAAGGTCAGCAGCAGCTGGGCCGACGGCCGCTCGGCCCAGGGCATCGGCGCCAGCGTGCCCGCGATCGGCACGGCGGTGCCGTCGGGCGCGCCGTTGCCGATGCCGATGCCGAGGGGATCGCAGCAGTCGCCGGTGGCGTCGATGAGATGGAGCGCATAGGGCATCTCCACGCCATGGCGGAACAGCTTCTCCGCCTGTTCCACCGGCGTGCGCTTGGTGCGGAAGCCGCCGCAGAGATCGGCGACCAGCGGGTCGAGGAACTCCGTGCGCGGATGCGCCGACAGAAAACGCTGGAGTTCCTCTAGTCCCGCCTGCGCCGCAGCGGCGGAGATGACCGGCGACGCCGTCATGAACGCGATGCCTTCACCTCCTCGAACATCTGCTGCAGCCGCTCCTCGCCCTTGATCGGACGCTGCAGGATACCCTTGCCGAGCACCTCGTCGGGATTCGGCGACAGGCCGAGTTCGGCGAGCTCGTCCTTGCTCAGGATCGTGTAGGGCGTCTTCGTCGCAGAGCCGTAGCCGAAGTTGCGCATCTCGTAGGCGCGCGCCTCCGGATCGAGGAACGCATCGACGAGGTCGTGTGCCTGATCCGGCATCTTCGTGCTCTTGGCGATGCCGACGCCGCACACCCAGGTCATGGCGCCCTCCTTCGGCTCCATGAACTTCACCGCCAGGCCCTGCTTGCGCAGCCGCCCGATCGATTCGTTCCAGCCTGTCGTGGCGACGATCTCGCCGCTCGCCAGCCCCTGCTCCAGGCTCGTCGAGTCCGGCACGAAGTATCGCAGCTGCGGCACCAGCTCCTCGAGCTTGGCGCGCGTCTTGGCCAGGGCGTCGTCGGAGCTGTAGTCGAAGGGATCGGCGAGGCCGGCCATGATGCCGGCCACCACCACGCCGTCGGTCAGGCTGTCGAACATGGCGACGCGGCCCTTGTATTTCGGATCCCAGAGAATCCCCCAGCTCTCGTTGCCGACATATTCGGGCGCCAGGTCGGTGCGGTAGACGATGGAGGTCTGGCCCCAATCGGCCGGCAACCAGACGCGCTTGCCGTCCTGCATGCCGGCGGGGATGTCGCGCAGGCTCTCGAAGAGGTCGCCGTAGGCGCGGATCCTGGAGACGTCGATCTCACCGAGTACGCCCGCCTCGTACCAGCGCGCCACCTTGTAGGCGCAGGGCGCCACCACATCCGGCTGGAAGCCGGCGAGCATCTTCTGCAACCCTTCCTCCTCGTCGGCGTACATCGCGAACGCCGGCGGCCCGCCATACTTTTTGACGTAGGTGGGATAAAGGGACGGGTCGTCATAGCCGGCCCAGGTAAAGACGGTGGGCTTCTCCGCCGCGCGCGCCGACCAGCGCCCGCCGCCGGCAGCGACGGCAACTCCGGCGGCGGCCAGCAGGCGCAGCGCCTGTCGCCGGCCGATCCGGCCCGCACGCAATTGTTCGCGCAACCGCGCAACATCGATCATGGCATCCTCCCGTTCGTTGCTTTGTGTGACGCCGGCTCTTGAGGCCGGCAGTTTCTTCGCCTTCGAACGCAACAGTATTTTCCCTCCCGCTCGACGCTGTCAAACCGGGCGTCCGCAACAAGCGCCGACGTCGGCATGGCACGACCGCGGCGCGCCCCCTACAATCGCCGCGCGGATCGGCAGGTGGGACGGTAAGCGGAAGATGGTCGCGCGGGTCAAGACGGTGGCCTTCCAGGGCATCGAGGTGCTGGAGGTCGACGTGCAGGTGCAGCTCGTGTCATCGAGCGCCGTCGGCATCGTCATCGTCGGCCTGCCGGACAAGGCCGTGGGCGAGAGCCGCGAGCGCGTGCGCGGCGCGCTCGGCGCCATCGGCCTGGGCCTGCCGCCCAAGCGCGTGGTGGTCAACCTGGCGCCTGCCGACGTGCTGAAGGAGGGCAGCCATTTCGACCTGCCGATCGCGCTCGCCGTGCTCGGCGCCATGGGCGTGCTGCCGCCGGACGAGCTGGCCCGCTTCACCGCGCTCGGCGAGCTCGGCCTCGACGGCACCATCGCGGCCGTCGCCGGCGTGCTGCCGGCGGCTATCCATGCCGTCGAGATGGAGCGCGGCCTGATCTGCCCGGCCGCCCAGGGCGGCGAAGCCGCCTGGGCCGGCGGCCTCGAGGTGGTGGCGCCGCCGAACCTGCTGGCGCTCATCAACCACTTCAAGGGCACGCAGGTGCTGGCGCCGCCGCAACCCCGGATTGCCGAGGACACCGCCAGTTACCTCGACCTGCGGGACATCAAGGGCCAGGAAACGGCCAAGCGCGCGCTCGAGGTGGCGGCCGCCGGCGGCCACAACCTGTTGATGCTGGGACCGCCAGGCGCCGGCAAGTCGATGCTGGCGGCGCGGCTGCCCGCCTTGCTGCCGCCGCTCGATCCGGCCGAGGCGCTGGAGGTCAGCATGGTGCATTCGGTCGCGGGGCAGCTCACCGACGGCAAGCTGATGCGCCGGC
>DASYUS010000495.1:0-2481 GCA_036000945.1 Allostellaceae bacterium | reverse complement strand
GGCTTCGGCAAGACGCGCACCGGCGCCGAATCGGTGCGGGC
Organism: Allostellaceae bacterium; assembly: GCA_036000945.1. Taxonomy (GTDB): domain Bacteria; phylum Pseudomonadota; class Alphaproteobacteria; order ATCC43930; family CGMCC-115725; genus DATARH01. Next base: position 2,440 of record DASYUS010000495.1, on the reverse strand, counting down.
GCGCGTCGCAGCGCACACCGCGCGCCGGATCGCCCTGGTCGCGCCGACCGCGGCCGATGCTCGCGACGTGATGGTCGAAGGCGAAAGCGGTCTGCTGGCGATCGCGCCGCCCGACCAGCGGCCGCTCTACGAACCGTCGAACCGACGGCTCACCTGGCCAAATGGCGCGCTCGCGACGACCTACAGCGCCGACGAGCCGGAGCGGTTGCGCGGGCCGCAGCACGACTTCGCGTGGTGCGACGAACTGGCCGCGTGGCGCTACCCTGCCGCCTGGGACATGCTGATGTTCGGGCTGCGACTGGGCGATGATCCGCGCGCCGTTGTGACGACAACGCCGCGCCCGACGAAGCTGATCAGAGCGTTGCTGGCCGACCCGAAGGTCGTCGTCACCCGCGGTAAGACGGCGGAAAACCGCAAGAACCTGGCGCCGGCGTTCCTCGACCAGATCGTCAAACGGTACGAGGGAACCCGGCTTGGCCGGCAGGAGCTCGACGCCGAGCTGCTCGACGACATGCCGGGCGCCCTGTGGCGACGCGAGGTCATCGAGGCGGCACGGGTCAGCGCTCCGCCCGACCTTTCGCGAATCGTCGTCGCGATCGACCCTGCTGCGACATCGAACGCCGAGGCCGACGAAACCGGGATCGTTACCGCCGGCCGGGATGCGAACGGGAATGGCTACGTGCTCGGCGACGCCTCGGGCCGTTACGCACCGGCGGCGTGGGCGCAGGTCGCAATCGCCGCCTACCGCGCGCACCGGGCCGACCGCATCGTCGCCGAGGTCAACAATGGCGGCGAGATGGTCGAGGCGACGTTGCGGATGATCGACCCGAACGTGCCGTTCAGCGCGGTCCGGGCATCGCGCGGCAAGGTAGCGCGCGCCGAGCCGGTGGCCGCGCTCTACGAACAGGGGCGCATCCGACACATTGGCGCGTTCCCGCAGCTCGAGGACCAGATGTGTGCGTTCGCCGGCGATTTCGACCGGGCGGCGGCAGGCTATTCGCCCGACCGGGTCGATGCGCTGGTATGGGCGCTGACCGATCTCCTGGTCGAGCCGCGCGTCGGCGAGGCGATCTTCGAGACCTATCGGCGACTTGCGGCAAAAGAGGATGAGGCTCCATGACGCTTTTCGTCAAAGACGCCAACACGACGGTGCAGGCGCTGGCCACGGAGGTTGACGGCAACGGCAACCTGGTGCCGTTGCATGCGCCGGCCGCCACCGACGCGCAGGGAGTGTCGACCCCGGTCGGACCACAAAACCCGCTACCGGTCATCAACACCGCCGGTGCCGTCGCGAGTGACGGCAGCGGCACGCTCGCTACCGGCGGCAGCGCCCAGACGCTGTTTGGCGGCATCGTTCCGGTGAACGGATTTGTGGTGCAGAACAATTCGTCGGCCGCTTTGTGGATTTCGGATGTCGGGGTTGCCTCGGCGGGTGGCGCCAGCATCCAGCTCCTCGCCAATGGCGGCACCTTTGCGACCCCGTCGGGCTACAAGCCAGCGAGTGCCGTCAGCCTCTACGGCTCGACGACTGGCCAGGCCTTTGCGGCGCGCCGCTGGTGACCGGGATGCGCCCAACGAAAAGGGGCGACCGTGCCCTCACAGCGACGGCGCTGGCCTTGAGTGTGCTGGCCACCTGGGGCGCGTCGGCGCAATCGCCCGGCAACTTCTCGACGCTGTCGGCGACCGGTACGGCGACGCTGAACGGCGATGTCTTGATGTGTTCCGGCCGGCCATGGATCGACGTGCGTTGCAACGGCGCCCTCGGCGACGGCAGCAATGACGACACTGCTGCGATCCAGACGACAATCGACAGCGCGATCCTTAACAACTGGCCGGTGCATGTGCCGGCCGGCACCTACAAGGTGACGGCGCCGCTGACGATCGATTACGCCGGCCAGGCAAGCAGCGGCTTCCGGCTGATTTCCGAGGGCGCGACGCTCGACGGGCGGACGATCGGCTCGGGACCGGTGGTCCAGGTCGAATGCTCGGGCGGTACGATCGCGAGCCCAATCGGGTGCTTCTATTTCAAGGAAGAGGGAACGCTCTTCATCCTTGGCGATTCGGCCGCGACCAATCTCGCCACGCTGACCGCTGGTCACGGCGCCGGTGCGACGGTGCTGGCCGTATCGACGACGGCGCCGTTTTATCCCGGCGGCACCGTGAATATCGCGCTGCAGAACGGCGGCAGCTTTGCCAGCCCGGTCAGCGCGGTCGACAGCGGCGCGGGCACGATCACGCTGGCGAACGGATTGCCGAGCGCCGCCGAACTTAATGCCTGGGTATCGCGCCCGTCCTACCCGTTCGCGCTCGGCAAGATCGATTTTTCCGACGCGCACAATTCGGTGAAGATCGACCATTTGATCGTCAGCAACAGCAGCGCCGCGCCCGGCGCCGGCGGCTGCCAGTTCAACTACGTCCTCGATAGCGACCTCTGGGTGGT
>DASYUS010000494.1:0-15349 GCA_036000945.1 Allostellaceae bacterium | reverse complement strand
AACCCGGGCGAAGGCGCGTTCTATGGGCCGAAGCTCGAATTTGTGCTGCGCGACGCGCTCGGCCGCGATTGGCAATGCGGCACCCTGCAGCTCGATTTCAACATGCCCGAGCGGCTCGGCGCGGTTTATGTCGGGGAGGATGGCGGCCGCCACACCCCGGTCATGCTGCACCGGGCGATTCTCGGGTCGATGGAGCGCTTTATCGGCATCCTCGTCGAGCATTACGCCGGCCGGTTTCCGTTGTGGCTGGCGCCGGTGCAGGCCGTCGTCGCCTCGATCACCGACGAGGCTGCGCCCTACGCCGAGGCGGTGGTGCGCGAGATGCAGGCTGCCGGGCTGCGCGCCGCCGCCGACGCCGGCAACGAAAAGATCGGCTACAAGGTGCGCGAACACAGCCTCGCCGGGATCCCGCTGATGCTCGTCGTCGGCCGACGCGAGGCGCACGAGCGCACCGTTTCGCTGCGCCGGCTCGGCAGCCAAGCGCAGGAAGCTCTTGCGCTTGCCGAAGCCGTTGCTAGATTGAAGACGGAGGCGGCCCCGCCGGGTTAGCCTCCGCCCCTGCGGTTGCGCAGACCGGCCCGTACAACAATCGAGAGGAGAGTCTACATAGCCAGACCACCAATGAACGTCACCCCCACCCGCGAGGGGCCTCGCATCAACGAGGAAATCGGTGCGATGCGCGTGCGCCTTGTCGACGAGCGCGGCGGGATGGTCGGTGTCGTCGGGCGCAACGAAGCGCTCACCATGGCCGCCAATACCGGCCTCGATCTTGTCGAGATCGCCCCCAACGCCGATCCGCCGGTGTGCAAGATCCTCGATTACGGCAAATTCAAATACGAAGAGCAGAAAAAGAAAAACGAAGCTCGCAAGAAGCAGAAAATCATCGAGGTCAAAGAGATCAAGTTTCGCCCGAGCATCGACGACCACGACTACGCGGTCAAGATGCGCAGCATGAACAAGTTCATCGAGGAAGGCGACAAGGTCAAAGTGACCATGCGGTTCCGCGGGCGCGAGCTGGCGCATCAGGAGCTCGGCATGAACGTGCTGATCCGGGTTCGCGACGACCTCGACGGCGTCGCCAAGGTCGAGCAGATGCCGCGCATGGAAGGCCGCCAGATGACGATGGTGGTGTCGCCGAAATAGGGTGCCGGCATCACGGCGCAGGCCGCGAACGGGCTGTCAACCTTCTCGGATGCGGATCGATGCGCGGGCCTTCGCCGGGATGATTCGTCCGCCCCGCTTCGCCTTGGTGGCGTGAAGCGACGAGCAGCCGCGATTTGCTCCGGATTGTTTGTCTGCGCAAACGAGCGAACCCGGCTCTATGGCTGGACCTGCGCCGCCGGCGGCGTGCTCGCGCCAAAACCCGGTTCAAACGGATTGTGTCGCCGGCTCAACGAGGCAGAAACTCTCGCTTCGATGACGCGTGAATACGGCCTCCTCGCCCATCTTGGGGACAAGGAGGGGAATGGGGGGAGGAGTACCCATGAAAAACCGGATGTTGCGTGCCGCGGCTGTGATTGCGGTTGCGGGGGCAGTCGCCGCCTGCGCCATGGAGATGGCGACGCCGGTGGCCTCGAACGACGCTGCGCCAAACGCCGCCGAGGAAAGCGCTCCCGTCCCGCCGCCGGCGACCGCCGGGCGGCGTGAAGCCGAACATATCGTCGTCGAGCCTGGCGGGTCGGTGAGCCGGATCGCGGCCAAGTACGGCGTCCCGAAGGAGGCGATCATCGAGGCCAATCATCTGGAAGAGCCGTACAAGATCAAGACCGGCCAGCGCCTGTTGATCCCGGGCTCCGGGGCGGCGGCGCCGTCGGCGGTTGCGAGGCGGACCCGCGAGATCGTCGTCGAGGCGGGCCGGTCGGTCGGCGGCATCGCCGCCGAATACAAGGTGCCGAAGAGTGCGATCATCGAAGCCAATCGGCTGGAGCCGCCGTACAAGCTCAAGACCGGTCAGAAACTGCTGGTCCCGGGCGCGGCCGAGCCGCCGCCGATAGAGGTCGTCGCCGCATCGCCGCCGCCGGCGATCGCTCCGGCCGACGGTCCCCCGTCCGACAGATCGGCCGCTTCGTTGCCGCAGGAACCCTCTCCAGCGATAGCAGCGCGGGCCGAGAGCGCCACCAGCCCGCCGCCATCTGCTGCGGCCTCTGCACAGCCATCCTCGGCGGACACGTCGACCGCCGAGCCGGCCCTCGCCGCAGCGATGCGCAAGCTTTTCGGGGCGGCGGATAATCCACCGGTAGCCGCCGAGCCGCTGCCCGCGCCTGCCGCTCCGGCGCCAACGGTGACAGCCGACCCGCCTGCGTCATCCCGCTCCGGCGAGCCGCCGGCGTCCGCTACGGCCGCCGCCACGCCGCCTCCGACCCCGGTCCCGGCAGCGGCACCGCCCGGCGTGATCTGTCCGCCCGGCACGACCGGTATGATGAGCGAGGACGTGATCAAGCAACCGGTGTTCATCTGCCGCCGGGTGCGCCCCATCGGTTGACGTCCCCGGCAACGCGGGGGCTCTGCGTCACCCGATGATTTTGCCGGCGCGCAGGTCGCGCAGCGCCGCCGCATCGTAGCCGAGCAGCCCCGAGAGGATTTCGTCGGTGTGCTCGCCCGGCGTCGGGACGTGGCCGACGCGGCCCGGTGTCTTCGACATCTTGATCGTCGCGCCCGGCACGTGGATCTCGCCGGCGAGCGCGTCCGGCATCTTGACCAGCATCTCGCGCTCCCACAGATGCGGGTCCTGCGCCGCCTGCGGGATCGTCTTCACCGGCGCGACCGGGATCTCGGCGGCGAGCAGCGTCGAGACGATATGCTCGACGGTGTTCTCGCTGCACCATTTGATCACCGCCTGCCGCCGCGCATCGCCCTGGCCGACGCGGCTGGTGAAGCCGTCGGCCGCCGCACCGTCATCGCCGGTGGCGATGCGCATCAGCCGGCTCGCCATCTCGCGCCCCGAGGCGGAGATGACGACATGCCCGTCCTTCGCCTGGTACGGCGGCCGGCCGCCTTCGCCGCCCTCCTGGCCGGTGGCGAGATAATAGGAAAGCGGGATCTCGACCATCGTGAACCCGGAATCGAGAAGGCAGCAATCGACCACCTGGCCCTCGCCGGTCTGGTCGCGGTGGCGCAGCGCCGCCAGCGTGCCGATCGTCGCGTGCAGCGAGGTGTAGCGGTCGACGAGCGAGGTGGCGGCGCCCAACGGCGTGCCGACCGGCGCCCCGGTCAGCGACATCAGCCCGCTCATCGCCTGGCCCAAGGGATCAAACGCCGGCCGGTCGCGGTAGGGGCCGTATTGGCCGAACCCCGACACCGAGGTGAGGATGATGTCGGGCTTCAGCGCGCGCAGCTCGTCGTAGCCGAAGCCCATCTTCTCCATGACGCCGGGGCGGAAGTTCTGCAGCACGATGTCGGCGGTCGGCACCAGCGCGGCGAAAATTTCCTTGCCGCGCTCGGTCCGCATGTCAAGGCAAAGGCTCTTCTTGCCGCGGTTGTAGACCGAAAAATAGACGCTCTGGCCACGCACCAGCGGCTCCGATTTGCGCGTCTCCTCGCCGCCCAGCTTCTCGATCTTGATGACCTCGGCGCCAAGGTCCGACAGGATCATGCCGCCGCGCGGCCCGGCCTGATAGCGCGCCAGTTCCAATACCCTGATACCGTCGAGAGATCCGGCCACGCGCGCCTCCCTGCCTATTGGCACCGGGCGGGATGACCCAACCCGACGCGCCGAGCTAACATCCGCCTTCGCGGCGTGTCAAACGCCTGTGCCTCAGTTGGTCTTTCTCGGGTCGTCCGCCGCGTTGACATAGGTGATTCCCCACGGCCCGATGCCGTTTACCTGGACGACGGTCTCCTGGGTAGCCCAGGCATAATGGCGCATCCCCTTCGGCATGTGGAAATAGCTGCCGGGCTTGAGCGCCTCGCCCTTTTTCGGGTCGAGTTTGTCGCCCATGGCAAAATTGAGCGTGCCCGAGATCACCGTCGCGTTTTCATCGGCGGGATGCATATGGGCCGGCACCTTGTATCCAGCGGGGAATTTCAGCCGCATGACAAACGGTCCCTCTTTTCCCGGATCGCCGGATAGGACCGCGATCTGGGCGCCCTTTGGCAGCGACGGAGGAGCGGCAGCCCATTTGATGTTGTTGGCTTGGGTGATCATCGCCTGGCTGTCAGCCAGGGCGCCAAATGGCGCGAGCGCGACAAGCGCGAACCCGATGGATAGGCTAGTCCGTGTCATGGCGGCATCCTCCGTGTGGATATTGCCGGCACAGCGTAACGAAACACGAGACAGCGGGCAAACCGGGATGCGATTGTTCGGTTATTCAAGAGCGGGACGGAAAGGGAGCGATGGCGATGGCGTATGAATTCATCCTGAGCGAACGGCGCGATGCGGTCGGGCTGATCACGCTGAACCGGCCGGACAAGCTCAACGCGCTGAGCTTTCCGCTGATGCAGGAGGTCGACGACGCGCTCTCCGGCTATGAAGCCGATGACGACATCAAGGCGGTCGTCATCACCGGCGCCGGGGAGCGCGCCTTCTCCGCGGGCGCCGACATCCACGAAATGGCCGGGCTGAGCAGCGAGGAACTGGCCAAACGCAGCGCGACCCGTGGCACCATCAGCTGGCACATCGCCAGCTATTCGAAACCGCTGATCGGCGCGATCAACGGCCTGGCTTACGGCGGCGCGGCGCTGCTGTCGTCCTCGCTCGATTTGCGCATCGGCTGCGAGAAAACGCAGTTCCGGTTTCTCGCGGCGAGCTACGGCCGGGTCAACTCGACCTGGTCGCTGCCGGCCCTGGTCGGCTTGCCGAAGGCGAAGGAGCTGCTCTACACCGGCCGCGTCATCGCCGCCGACGAGGCCGAGCGCATCGGTCTCCTCAACCAGGTCGTGCCGGCCGCGAAAGTTGTCGAAGCAGCGGTTGAGATGGGCCAGATGATTGCCAAGAACGATGCACGCATGGTGCAGGGGATCAAACGGCTCTTGCACGAGGGGATGGGGCTCGACTGGCAGGAGCGCTACGACCTCGAGGACGAGGCGCGCGCCACCTACCTCTCGGCCGGCCACCCGCGCGACGGTTTCAAGGATTTCCTCGCCAGGAAGCCGGTGCGGGCATGACGGCGAAGATCAGCCTTGCCGAAAAATTCGGCCTTTTCGCCGAGCATTGGCAGCCGAAAATCATCGCCGCCGCCAACGGCCAGGAGGTCAAGATCGTCAAGGTCGAGGGCGAATTCCCCTGGCACCACCATGACGACGCGGAAGAGTTCTTCCTGGTGTGGAAGGGCCGCTTCCGCGTCGAGTTCCGCGACCATGTCGTCGATATGGCGCCGGGCGAGTGCGTCGTCGTGCCGCGCGGCGTGGAGCACCGCACCTGCGCCGACGAAGGCCGAGATCATCCTCATCGAACCGGCCGGCGTGGTGAACACCGGCAACGTCCGGGATGCTGCGTTCACCGCACCGCTAGGGGTGGCGATCTAATCAGGCTTTGCCCCGCGGCGTTCCGCTCACTGCGCCGCCGTTTCGAGCGCGGTGGCCGGTTCGAGCGCGGCCTCGGTGACGTCCTCGACCTTCTCGGCCCAGACGAAGCGTAGCGCGTCGCGCGCCGCCTCGGGGATCTCCTCGTAATCCCGGCGGTTGCGCGCCGGCAGGATGACCGTGCCGAGCCCGGCGCCGGCGGCGGCGACGATCTTCTCCTTGATCCCGCCGACCGGCAGGACGAGGCCGCGCAGGCTGATCTCGCCGGTCATTGCCGTGTCGCTCCTGACCGTGCGGCCAGTCAGCAGCGAGACAAGCGCGGTGAACATCGTCACCCCGGCTGACGGACCGTCCTTCGGAATCGCGCCGGCCGGGATGTGGATGTGGATGTCGCTGTTGTCGAACAGCTTGGGATCGATGCCGAGGCTCGCCGCCTTGGCCTTGACAAGCGACAGCGCCGCCTGCGCGCTCTCTTTCATGACGTCGCCGAGCTGCCCGGTCAGGATGAGGCCGCCTTTGCCGGGAATCCGCGTCGCCTCGATAAAGAGGATGTCGCCGCCGACCGGGGTCCAGGCGAGGCCCGTCGCGACGCCCGGGATCGAGGTGCGCATCGCCACCTCATTCTCGAACCGGCGCGCGCCGAGGATCTCGTGCAAATCAGCGCCGACGATCCGCACCTTGGCGGCGCTGTCCTCGGCGACTTTCATCGCCGCGCTGCGCAGCGCCGTGCCGATCTCGCGCTCGAGGTTGCGCACCCCGGCTTCGCGCGTGTAGTCGCGGATGATCGAATGGATCGCATCGTCGGTGATCTCGGCCTGCTCGGCCGTCAGACCGTTGGCCTTGATCTGGCGGGCGACGAGATAGCGCCGGGCGATCTCGAATTTCTCGTCCTCGGTGTAGCCCGGCAGGTCGATGACCTCCATCCGGTCGCGCAGCGGCCCGGGGATGCTGTCGAGCACATTCGCGGTGGTGATGAACATCACCCGCGACAGGTCAAACTCGATCCCGAGGTAATTGTCGCGAAAGGTCGAGTTCTGCTCGGGATCGAGCACTTCGAGGAGCGCCGAGTTGGGATCGCCCTGAAAGCCGCGGCCGAGCTTGTCGATCTCGTCGAGCATCATCACGCATTGGCGGCTGCCGGCGCGGCGGATGCCCTGCAGGATGTTGCCTGGCAGCGCGCCGATATAGGTCCGGCGATGGCCGCGGATCTCGGCCTCATCATGTACGCCGCCGAGGCTGACTCGGACGAATTTGCGCCCGGTGGCGCGCGCTATACTCTGGCCGAGCGAGGTTTTTCCCACCCCGGGCGGTCCGACAAAGCACAGGATCGGGCTGCGGCCCTCCGGGTTGAGCTTGCGGATCGCGAGGTATTCGAGGATGCGCCGCTTGATCTTCTTCAGCCCGTAATGGTCCTCGTCGAGGATGCGGCGCGCTTCCGCGATGTCGATCGGCGGCTCGGCCTCAGCCTTCCACGGCAGCTCGATCAGCCATTCGAGATAGGTGCGCGCCATCGAATACTCGCCGGCGGCTTCCGGCATGCGTTCGAGGCGCGACACTTCCTTGCGGGCGTGCGTCTCGACCTCTTCCGGCATCCCGGCGGCATCGATCTTGCGGCGCAGCTCGGCGATCTCCTGGCTCTTGGCGTCGTCGCCTTCGCCGAGCTCCTGCTGGATCGTCTTCATCTGCTCGCGCAGGATGAATTCGCGCTGCCGCTCGTCCATCGTCTCCTTGGTGCGGTCGCTGATCTGGCGCGACAGGCGCAGCACTTCGAGCCGGTGCGTCAATAGCTCGGAGACGCGGTCGAGCCGGCGCTCCACCGCGATCGTCTCGAGGATCTCCTGCTTCTCGACCGGGGTGATGTCCATGAAGCTGGCGATCAAATCGGCAAGCGCTGGCGCGGCGGTCACGCTCTGCACCGCGTTGACCAGCTCTGCCGGGGTCTGCGGCAGGAGCTGCAGCACTTCGAGCGCCAGGTTGCGCAGATTGACCAGCCGCGCTTCGATCTGCGTGCTCTGGTCTTGCGATTCGGGCACCGGCTCGACGCGGGCCACGAAAAACGGATAGCCGTCGAGGAACTCGATGACCCGGAAGCGGCGCTCGCCTTGGCAAATCACATGGTGGCTGCCGTCGGGGCTCGTCACATAGCGCAGCAAATTCGCCTCGGTGCCGACGCGATGCAGATCGACCGGCAACGGGTCGTCGGCCGTCGCTTCGCGCTGGAGCAGGAGCCCGACCGGGCGGTTGAGGCGGATCGCGGTCTGCGCCGCAGCGACCGAGCGCTGCCGGCCGAGCGTCATCGGCAGCACGATCCCCGGAAACAGCACGAGATTGCGGGTGGTGATGAGGATCAGCGCGTCCGCCGGGATCGAGGCAACCGGCTCGATGCCGATCGCCTCAGGCGCGGCTGCGCTGACCGGCGGCGACACGCCTGCATCGGCCATCTGCGTCAGAGGTTCTTGCGGGTCCATCATCGCGCTCCCTTGCGCAAACGCAGCATCAGGCAGCCATCGGCGAGATGGCGGCCGGAAATCTCGAACGGTATCGGCGGCAACTCGATCCGCCGCTCGAAGTTCCCATAGGGAATCTCCATCCGCAGGATCCGCGCGTGCTGCAGTTCACGCGGCAGCGGGCGTTCGCCTCTGACGATCAGGGTGCCGGTGTTCAGGGTCACCGTGATGCTGTCGAGCGTCACCCCGGGCAGGGCGATCAGAATGGTCAGCGCGTTGTCGGTCTCAAAGACGTCGATCGGCGCCTCCCAGTGCGGTCGGCCGTGATGGAAGAACTGCCGGCGCAGACGCTCGGCGCGCTCCATCGCAGCGCAAGCATCGGCCCACATCAGTGCATCGAGCTGGCGTTTCGGCATGTTCGGCTCCACGCCGTCAACCCGCCGGGGTTTCGGCGCCCCTAAATATGATGACGAAACCGCGCGGTGGAAGGAGCGGGGAGGGCTGCGCGCCGTCAGACCGGGTGGTAGCGGATGCGGAAGGCGGTGCTCAGCAGCACGATCCCGAACAACAGCGCATAGATCCCGAGCCACCACGACAGCGCCACCACCCCGGCGCCCGGCTGCATGAACAGGATGACCCCGAGCAAGATCGACAAGAGGCCGCAGACGACCAGCAGCCACTCGCCACTGAGGCGGATCAGCGCGACCCCCGCGGCCGTCAGCACGACCCCGGTGACGACCGCCCAGATGGCGATCAGGTAGACCACCGCGACAAGTGCGGCGCCGGGCCAGGCAAACACGATGACGGCAATGACGAGGTCGAGAACGCCTTCGAGCAGCAAAGCACCGGAGCGGCCGTGTTGCTGGGCCGCGCGCAACGCGGCGATCAGCGCAAAGATGCCGTCGAGGAGGGCATAGAAGCCGAACAGGAAGATCAGCGCTGTCGCGGTGATCCCCGGCCAGAAAAAGGCGATCAGCGCGAACAGGATCGCCGCGACGCCGCGCAGCGCCAGCGCCCACCAATTGCCGATGAGGATCGTCGCCATCCGCATGTTCCTCTGTCGCACCCGCCCTCTCCCCGCCGGCGGGGAGAGGGAGAGAAGCGGCACGTCCGAAATATCCTGCGGCAGGTTTCCCCCGCGCTGCAACCGGGTTCCCCTCTCCCCGCCGGCGGGGAGAGGGACAGGGTGAGGGGCGGCTTTCGCTATAGGCGGGAGTCGCGAAACCGGCTATCAGCGTCGGCGCAACAATTGGCGAGGGCGGTTGTGGGCGTGATCAGCGAACGGACGGTGGAACTTGTCCGCGGCATCGCGGCGGAGGCCGAGCGGTTCGAGACGCCGTGCGGCGACGGGGCGATGGTTTGGCGCGCGTGGGGCAGCGGGTCGCCGTTGGTGCTGCTGCATGGCGGCTACGGCTCGTGGATGCATTGGATCCGCAACGTGCTGCCGCTGTCGCGAGAGTTCCGGGTGATCGCGCCCGATCTGCCGGGTCTCGGCGAATCGGCGACGCCGCCCGAGCCGTGGACCGCCGAGGGCCTGGCGGCGATCATCGTCGCAGGGCTCGACAGCGTGGTGCCGGGCGGCGAGCGGCTGCACCTCGCCGGGTTCTCGTTCGGCGGGGTGATCGGCGGCAGCGTCGCGGCGCAGCTTGGGCACCGGGCGCGCGGCTTCACCGTCGTCGGCTCGAACGGGCTCGGGCTTGAGCGTTCGCCGACGCCGCTGCGGCGGGTCCCGCCCGACGCCGGCGAGGAGGAGGAGTTCGCCACTCACCGCTACAACCTCAACCAGCTGATGATTGCCGACCCGGACAAGATCGACGAGCTGGCGCTCTACCTGCAGAAGACCAACCATGCCCACGCCCGCATGCGCAGCCGGCGGTTCTCGCGCTCGGGTGCGCTGATCGCGGCGCTGCCGCGGATCACCGCGCGGCTCGACGGCATCTGGGGCGAGTGCGACGCCACCGCCTACCCCCATCTTGATCAGCGCGCCCAGATCCTGCGCGGCGTCCAGCCAAGCGCGCGGTTTGCTGTCGTCCCCGGCGCCGGTCACTGGGTTCAGTTCGAAGCCGCCGACCAGTTTAACCGACTCATCGCCGAATTCGCCGGCGGCTAAGCCCCGCAATGACGATACCCACGCAGCTCACCCGTGCGGCAGCGGGATGAGCAGCAGGTAGCCGTTGAGGGTCAAGAGAACGCCGACGATGGCAACCGCACCGCTGACGCCGAGCAGGGCAGGCGAGGCGGCGACGATCGCAACCGAGCCGAGCACGATGGCAATCTGGAATGCCGCCTCGGCGTATTCGAAATTGGGGATCTTCGCCGCCGCGTGATCGCGCTTGTGGTCCCACGCCTTGGCCTTCGCCAGCAGCTCCTTCTTGCCCTCGCCGGTCTCCGGTTCGCTGTCGTAGCGCGCGACGGTTTCGCGATAGCGCTTGATCGTCGCCGCGGCCTTGGCCTTGTCGGCTTCCGCCAAGTTAGCCGCGCCGGCGGCGAGCAACTCGAGTTGGGCAGCAGCGGTTTGATACAGCGTCTGGCGGATGTTTTTCGCCTGATAGAAAGCATAGGTGTCGGAACCCTGGATGTTCGCGTTCAGCATTTCCTTGGTGGCTTCGGCCCCGCCGAGCGTAGCGATCGCCAGCAGCATCGCGGCGACGCCGACATAAATCGCCGCGAGCCGGCGGAACATCTCGTGGGTCGGGGCGGCCGGGGCATGGGCTTCCGCATGCTCGTGGATCTGCTCGGCGATCTCGCGCGCTTCCATTTCTGCCTCTCTCATTCTGCAACAAAGGTCAGGATGTCCTAACCGCCGGAGAATGGTTAGAGGGAAAAGCAAGCGTTCCGGCCGGAATCCGCTCGACCGGGATCGGTCGACACCTTAGCATGCCGCCTGCGCCGACAGGGAGGGCGCGGCCCCGGCGCTGGTCGGCGGCCCGGAACAACCGGATGGGGCCGGAAACGATCGCCGATGGACGACCTCTATCAGCTCATTGCCGACAACGGCGCCGGTTTATACCTCATCGTCTTTGTCTGGACGTTTCTCGAAGGCGAGACGGTCGTACTGTTTGCCGGCTTCGCCGCGTCCCAGGGTCTGCTCGATCCGCTGCTGCTGCTGAGCGCGGCTTGGCTCGGCAGCTTTTCGGGCGATCAGTGCTATTTTTGGCTCGGCCGCCACTTCGGCGTGCAACTGCTCGACCGCTTTCCGCGCTGGCGCCATGGCGTCGACGCCGCGCTCTCCTGGCTCGAACGCTACGATGCCGGGTTCATCCTATCGTTCCGCTTCATTTATGGCGTGCGCAACATCTCGTCGGTTGCGCTCGGGCTGAGCGCGGTGCGCTGGCAGCGGTTTCTCTGGTTGAACTTCGTTGCCGCCGGGCTGTGGGCAGCAAGTTTTGTGGCGGGCGGCTATTTCCTTGGTCACGTGTTCAATGCCCTGCTTGGTGATTTCGCCCGCTCGTTCCGCCTGGGGATGCTCGGCGTGTTTATCGCGATCGGCTTTGGCATCTGGCTGTTGCACCGGTGGCAGCGGCGCCGCCAGCTCAGGGTGCCGGCCGGCGCCGATGTGGCTCTGCCGCCGCCATGAGCGAGAGCAGCCTCACGCGACGACCGTGATCGGGCTCTCGACCGTGAGGCCGAGCGTCCGGTCGGCCTGCCCGAGGTTGACCGCGATCTCGACCAGCCCGTTCGAGTTGACGTACCAGAACGCGTCGCCCGGCTGCACCGCCGAGAAGGTCGCCGCAGGGCCGATCTGGCGTCCCCCGGCGATGAGGTGCGCGGTGGGGGAGAGGCATTCGCCGCGCAGGCCGGTCAGCGCATTGCCGTAATGATCGACATAAACGATCTCGGCCAGATCGTCGGGCCAGTCTGGAAGGCGCGATGCGGCGGTACGGCGCGCCATCGCCGCCGGCGGCTCGCCCTGCGCCAGCCGTCCGGCGACCGGCGCGAACAGGTCGCGGCCGTGAAAGCTGGCCGACAGGGTCGGTGGGCGCCATGTGATCTCCCAGCAGACGGCGTCCTCCGTGCGGCGTAGCACGAGTTCGAAGAGCCCGTTGTCCGGCCCGACATAGAGCCGGCCCGCAGTCTCGGCGATCAAGCCGCGCCGGGCGCCGCCGACCCCGGGGTCGATGACGCACAGGAACACGCTCCCGGCCGGAAACCATGCCGCATAGGCCGCGAGCAGATAGGCGGCGGGTTTCGGCTGGCCTGCCGGGGCATCGGCAAACAGCTGGATCACTGGCACACCCGGCGCGATCTGCTGCAAAACCGCATTGACTTGGCCCGTATAAGGCCCGGCAAGGCCAAAATCGGTGAACAGCACGATCATCGCCCGACTATGCCGTCGCCCGCCTTGGGCCAGCAAGCCCTTGGGCAGCACCGCGTGATGTCTTGCAAATATTGCCGGTTTGCGTATCGTCGCCGGCCTTGGGTAGTACCAGCTTTTGGGGGAGATTATGAAGAAAATCGTCGTGATCGCGGCGTTGCTCGCGATGGCCGCGGCACAGCCCGCCTGGGCGGCCACGAAGGGAAAGCCGGCCTGCATGCCGGCGGGCGCGGCCGAGGCCGCGCAGGCGCTGCGCTACATGACCGAGCTCGGCATCGCCGGCAACGCCTGTACCAGCATCGGCATCTACGCCGATTTCCGGACGCGCAACCGCGATGCGATCGTCGCCTATCAAAAGGCGATGATTGCGCATTTGCACGGCGCCAAGGAGTTCGACAAGTGGAACACCGTGCTCGCCAACCAGCTGGCGCAGCAGCATGCGAGCATGGTGCCGGCCCAGTTCTGTCAGCAGGCGATGCCGCTCTTGGAGCAGGCGAAGACGCTGGATACGCCGAAGTACCGGGCCTATGCGGCGGCGCAGGCGGCGGCCGACACGAAAACCGTCAAATGCGCAAAATAGCGCCCTAAGCGCGGCGCCGGGCCGGCCAGAAGGGATGTCCGGCCCGGGACAAACTGCGCTATAGTCAGGTGGAACAGACCACGGGAGGGCACGATGGCGCGGATCGTCCTTGGCATGGCCACCTCGCATACGCCGATGCTGAATGCCCCGCCGACCGATTGGCCGCGCTTCATCGAGCGCGATTCGCGGCGCGACAATCTGCTCGATACCGATGGGCGGCTGACCACCTACGAGGCGCAGCTGCAGCACGCGCCGCCCGGCATTGCTGCGGAAATCGCGCCGGAGCGCATGCAGGCGCGGCACGCCGCCGTGCAGGGCGCGATCGACCGGCTCGGCGCGTTCTTGAAGGAGGCGAAGCTCGATGCGCTGATCGTCTGCGGCGACGACCAGGAGGAGCTGTACCAGCACGACAACATGCCGGGCATCCTCGTCTATTACGGCGAGACGATCCGCAACGTGCCGCTGCCGCGCCCGGCGGAACCCACTTGGGGATGGCGAGCAAGCGCCCGCTGGCACGAGGAGAAGGTGCCGCGCGACTACCCGGTCGATGCCAAGCTGGCGCGCCACCTGATCGACGCGTTGATCGACCGCGAATTCGACATCTCGGCCTCGAATGGGATCGAGGAAGGCATGGGCGAGGGGCACGCGATCGGCTTTGTCCACCGACGAATCATGCAACAGGCCGTGCCGATCGTGCCGGTCTGCATCAACACCTACTATCCGCCGAACCAGCCGACGCCGCGGCGCTGCTACCGGCTGGGGCAGGCGATCCGCGCCGCGGTCGAATCCTATCCCGGCGATGCGCGGGTCGGCATCATCGCCTCGGGCGGGCTGTCGCATTTCGTCGTCGACGAGGCGCTCGACCGCGGCTTCATCGACCTGCTGCGCAACAAGGACGCCGAGGCGATCCAGGCGCTGCCGCGCGAGAAGCTGAATTCGGGCAGCTCGGAGATCCGCAACTGGATCGCGGTCGCCGGCGCCGTCGAGCACCTCGCGCTCGAATGGTCGCTTTACGAGCCGGGCTACCGCACCCCGGCCGGGACCGGCACCGGCCTCGGCTTCGCCTTCTGGTTGTGAAGAGGCAATGTAGGGCGGAAACGCGCGGCGCGTTCCGCCAAACGGCCGGACCGAGTGCGGCGGATTACGCTATGCTCATCCGCCCTACGGCCATGTGAAGGAGACAATCGGCGATGAATCGCAAGGACAGCCAAGACCTCACCCAAGTCGGCCCGGGCACCGTGATGGGCGGGATGATGCGCGAATACTGGCTGCCGGCGGCGATGTCGTCGGAGCTGAAGGCGGACGGCGAGCCGATGCGTCTCTTGCTGCTCGGTGAGCAGCTGATCGCCTTTCGCGACTCGTCGGGTCGAGTCGGGGTGATGGACCACCGCTGCCCGCACCGCTGCGCGTCGCTCTTCCTCGGGCGCAACGAGGAAAATGGCATCCGCTGCGTCTATCACGGCTGGAAATACGACACCGACGGCAATTGCGTCGATACGCCGAACCTCGCCGGCAACCCCGATTTCAAGAACCGGATCAAGGCGAAGGCCTACAAGACCGTCGAGCGCAACGGCCTCGTCTGGGTCTACATGGGCGCCCGCAAAAAGGCGCCACCGCTGCCGCAGATCGAGGCGACGCTGCTGCCGGAAAGCGAGGTCACGATCACCTTCGTGCAGCGCGAATGCAACTGGCTGCAGGCCCTGGAAGGCGACATCGACACCTCGCATTTCGGCTTTCTGCACGCCGGTGGCGTCGATCCCGACGAGGTGCCCGACGACAGCCTGTTCCGCTTTACGGTCACCAATCGCGCGCCCGACTATCACGTCGCCGACACCGAGTGCGGCACGATGTACGCCGCCTACCGCGAGGCGGCACCGGGCAAGACCTACTGGCGTTTCGCCAATTTCATGCTGCCGTTCTGGACCCAGACGCCGCAGGGCAAGTTTTCAGAGCACCTGCACAACCGCGCATGGGTGCCGATGGACGACCATCACACGATGTTCGTCAGCCTGATGTGGCGCCAGCACCCGCCGTCGGTCGGCCCAAACAAGCGCGGGCAGATGCTGCCGGGCTTCAAGCGCGTCTTCGACTATCTGCCGAACACCACCGACTGGCACGGCCGCTGGCGCTTGAAGGGCCGGCCGGTCAACGACTGGCTGGTCGACCGCGAGGCGCAAAAAAACGGCGGCACCTATACCGGCATCGACGGCATCCATGCGCAGGATCAGGCGGTGACCGAAAGCATGGGGCCGGTCACCGACCATCTGTTCGAGCACTTGGCGCCCTCCGACCGGATGATCATGGCGACCCGCCGGCGCCTCCTGAAGGCCGCGCGCGCCCTCGCCAAGGACAAGGCAGTGCCGCCGGGTGTCGACAATCCCGCCATCATGTACCCGGTGCGCAGCGGCGACTTCATCACCGACGCCAAGCTCGGCTGGCGCCAGGCCTACGACTCGCAGATACGCGCCGCCGTCCGCCCGCTGAAGGAGGCCGCGGAGTAGAACCCCGATCACCGCATCCCCGGCGAAAGCCGGGGCCCACCGACCT
>DASYUS010000493.1:0-3436 GCA_036000945.1 Allostellaceae bacterium | reverse complement strand
ACGCGGCGATCAGCCGGTCGAGATCACGCCCGGTGACGAGCGGCATATCGCCGAGGCAGACGATCACACCGTCGCACTCGGCGGGCAGCGCTGCTAGGCCGCGCTTCAGCGAGGTTGACAGCCCGTCGGCAAAGGCCGGATTGCGCACCCGCTCGAGCGGAAGTTTGCCGAGTGCAGCATCGACCTGATCGGCCTGGTTGCCGAGCACGGCGACGATCGGGCGGGCATGCGACGACAACAGGCGCTGCGCCGTCCGCACGACCATCGGCACCCCGTCGATCGGTTCCAGGAGCTTGTTCGGGCCGCCCATCCGGCTCGACCTGCCGGCCGCCAGCAGCAGCGCGGCGATGCGAGGGCCTGCCGGCACCTTGCGCTCGGGCCTGGCCGGGCTCGCTTCGGCGCGCGGCAATGGCCGCGAGGGAATTTCCGCCAGGAGGCCACCGGCGCCCATGCGCATGATGTCTTCCCCGCCGACCACAAGGCCGGCGCACAGCCGCTGCAACACCCAGTCGAAGCCGTTCTCCTTCGGCGAGCGGGCGCAGCCGGGCAGCCCCAGCACCGGCTTGCCCTTGAGCCGGCCGAGCAGCAGCATGTTGCCGGGATCGACCGGCATGCCGAAATGCTCGACGACGCCCCCGGCCGCCTCGACCGCCGCCGGGATCACGTCGCGCCGGTCGACGATGACCGAAGCGCCGTGCACCAGCACCATGTCGGCGCCGTCGACCGCAGCCGCGATGCGCGGCGCGAGATCGGCAGTCGCGTGGTCGCAGCGCTCTTCGGCGACGAGCGAGGAGCCGAGCGCGGCGAGGCGCTGCGCCGTCACCTCGCGGGTCTTGTCGAGAATGCTTTCCTTGAGGCCGGGGAGCCGGGTCTGGATCAGCGCGACCCGCTGCGGGACAAAGGCGGCGACACGCAGCAACTTCTCGTCCGCGGCGGCGGCGATCGCCCGCGCGACGGCCGCCTCCGGCACGGCGAGCGGGATGATCTTGACGGTCGCCACCATCTGGCGCGGCTCGACGACGGCAAAGGGCGGCAGCGTCCCGAGGGTGATCGCCTCGTCGGCGAGATTGAGCCGGTCGAGCCGGTCGCGGTCGACGACGAGGAGGCCTTTCGCCTCGGCGAACAGATTGCCGCGGCCGGTAAAGGCCGGCGACGGCGCGACGCCTTCGCCAGCAACGGCGGCGGCGATGCAATCGGCCGCCGCGTCTTCGCGCAAATCGCCGGGGTCGAGGTGGGCCGCGACGATCTCTTGGATGCCGGCGGCGGCGAACGCCTCGACATCCTCGGCCGAAAGCAGGCGGCCCTTTTTCAGCACGGTCGCGCCGCAGCGCAGGCTATGCGCAAGGACGGCGCCTTCGGCTTCGGCCACAGGGATCTCACCGAACCTCATTACCTGAAATCCGCAAAGTTATAGACCCCGGCGCACGCCGGGGCCCATTCTTCAACGGCTCGTGCGGCGGACCGATGGACCCCGGCCTTCGCCGGGGACTTCGAGCGTAGTATGTGCGTGAATACGCTCACGCCGCCTCGGCCTTGGCGGGTGCTTCGGAGCCCTTGCGCAGCACCTGGGTCATCTCGGCGAGGATCGAGACGGCGATCTCGGCCTGCGACACCGCGCCGATCGGCAGTCCGATCGGGCCGTGGACGCGGGCGAAATCGTGTGCGCCGAAGCCGAGCGCGGTGAGGCGTTCGAGGCGCCGCGCATGCGTCCGCTTCGAGCCGAGGGCGCCGATGTAGAAGCACTCCGAGCGCAGCGCCACCGCCAGCGCCGGGTCGTCGAGCTTCGGGTCGTGGGTCAGCGTCACGACCGCCGACCGGTGATCGGGTTTCAGCCGCTCCAAGGCCTCGTCGGGCCAATCGGTGGTCAGCTCGACGCCGGGAAAGCGCGCCTCGGTGGCGAAGGATTGGCGCGGGTCGATGACGATCGTCTGGTACCCGGTCAGCGCCAGCATCCGCGTCAGCGGCTGGGCGATGTGCACCGCGCCGACGACAAAGCAGCGCATCGGCGGGCTGAACACCTGGACGAAGACGCGGCCGGCGGCGGTTTCCAGCGTCACATTGCGATCGGCGCGCAGCGCCTCGCGCATCGACGCGCGCTGCGCCTCGTCAAGCGCGAGGTCGCCGTCGAACCGGTCCCCGTCGAGCAGCAATTGCGCGCCGCTCTTCAGCTCGGTAGCGAGGGCGATCGAGCGGCCGGCACGCTCGGCGGCGATCACCGCGTCGAGATATTTCGTCTTCATTCGACGCGCTCGACAAAGATCTCGATCTTGCCGCCGCAGGCGAGGCCGACCTCCCAGGCCTGGTCGTCGGTGACGCCGAAATCGAGGAGCCGGGGCTTGCCGTCGCGGATCACCTCCTGCGCCTCGCCGACAACCGCACCCTCGACGCAGCCGCCCGACACCGAGCCGACAATGGCGCCCTCGTCGCTGACGGCGAGCTTGGCGCCGGCCGGTCGCGGCGACGACCCCCAGGTCTTGACCACCGTCGCCAGCGCGACACCCCGGCCTTCGCCGCGCCAGCGCGCCGCCTGTTCGAGAATTTCCACTGCGTCGCTCATTCTTTCCCTCTCAATCCTCTTCCCTGAGGCCGTACCGCTCCTCGGCCATCCTCGCGGTGCTCGCCCGCTGCGCCGCGCCGCTGATCACCTCGACCAGGGTTTCGAGGCTTGCCAGATTATGCACCGGGCGGAACTCGTCGACATAGGGCAGCATCGCCTTCATCCCCAATGATCTTGGTTCGAACCCCTCGTAGCGCAACAGCGGGTTGAGCCAGATCAGCTGGCGGCACGAGCGGTGCAGCCGGTCCATCTCGTGCGCGAGGCCGGTGCCGGCGTCGCGGTCGAGCCCGTCGGTGATCAGCAGCACGACCGCGCCCTGGCCCAGGACGCGGCGCGACCACAGCCGGTTGAACTCGGCGATCGAATGGCCGATCCGGGTGCCGCCCGACCAGTCGACGACCGCTTCGGCGACGCGGTCGAGCGCGACATCGACATCGCGGAAGCGCAGATAGCGGGTGATGTTGGTCAGCCGCGTCCCGAACACGAAGGTGAAGACGCGGTCGCGGTCGTTGGTGATCGAGTGCATGAAGTGGAGGAAGACGCGGCTGTAGCGGCTCATCGAGCCGGAGATGTCGCAGAGGACGACGAGCGGCGGCGGACGGCGGCGGCGGCTCTTGCGCTTCAGTTCGATGAGGCCTCCCGAGCGCAAGGCGGCGCGCAGCGTCGCGCGCATGTCGGCGCGGGCGCCGCGCGGGTCGCGGGCGAAACGCCGCGTGGGCAAGTCGTGGATCGGCAGGCGCAGCCGGGCGATCGCCGCCTTGGCCCGGGCCAGTTCCTCCAGCGACATCTTCTCGAAATCCATCGCGCGCAACTCCTCCCGGTCGGAGAAGGTCATCGCCGCGTCGATCTCGATCTCAGTCTCGCCGCTGTCGTGCGCCT
>DASYUS010000492.1:0-2532 GCA_036000945.1 Allostellaceae bacterium | reverse complement strand
CGCCAGACCATGGCGGGGGCGATGCGCTTCACCAGCGTCGAGCTCAACGAGCTCGAATCGCGTATCACCTCGGCCGCGGACAAGGCGCTGGCGCTGGAGACCGGTTTGTTCGCTTCGTTGGTGAACGAGGTCGTGACGCGCGCGGATGCGATCGCGCTGGCGGCGGCGGCGCTGGCCACGCTTGATGTCGCGTCTTCGCTGGCGGAGCTGGCGGTCGAGCGCAACTATTGCCGGCCGGCGGTCGATGACGGATTGCTGTTCGAGGTCGTGGGTGGGCGCCATCCGGTGGTCGAGGCGGCGCTGGCGGGGCGCGGCGCCTTCATCGCCAATGATTGCGCGCTGTCGGGCGGGGCCGAGAACGGTGTCGCGCGCATCTGGCTGCTGACCGGGCCCAACATGGCCGGCAAATCGACCTTCCTGCGCCAGAACGCCCTCATTGCGATTCTTGCTCAAATGGGCAGCTACGTGCCGGCGACGCGCGCGCGCATCGGAATCGTCGACCGGCTGTTCAGCCGCGTGGGGGCCGCCGACGATCTGGCGCGCGGCCGCTCGACCTTCATGGTCGAGATGGTGGAGACGGCGGCGATCCTCAATCGCGCCACGGCGCGCTCGCTGGTGATCCTGGACGAGATCGGGCGCGGCACGGCGACGTTCGACGGGCTGTCCATCGCCTGGGCGACGATCGAGAATCTGCACGCCGTCAATCGCTGCCGCGCCTTGTTTGCGACGCACTACCACGAGCTGACGGCGCTCGCCGGCAAGCTCGGCGGGCTCGCCTGCTGGACCATGCGGGTCAAGGAATGGCAGGGCGACGTCGTCTTCCTGCACGAGGTGGCGCCCGGGGCCGCCGACCGCTCCTACGGCATCCATGTGGCGCGGCTGGCCGGTCTGCCGCCGGCGGTGATCGCGCGGGCCGAGCAGGTTCTCGATTCGCTCGAAAAAGGCAACGAGGCCGACGCCTTGGCGCGGCTGGCGGACGACCTGCCGCTGTTCAGCGCGGCGCGCCCCAAGGGAGGGCTGCCGGGATCTGCGGCGGCGTCGGAAGCCGAGGCGGCGCTCAAAGCGGTCAACCCGGACGAGCTCAGCCCGAAAGAGGCGCTGGAGCTGCTCTACAGGCTGCGGGGATTGATCAAGGACTGAGCCTCACCCGTGTCCGCGGGCAACCAGCCAACGCCAGACACTTCGACACGCTTGAGCGTCGGCAAGGGCGCGGTGTGCGGCACCCTGCCAAGTATGCCCGCAATGTCGCGCGGCGACATCCAGCTTCTGCCATGTCCCGCCGCCGCGGCTGTAAGCCTTGGCAAACATCAGCATCACACACGACACCCGGGCCGCGTCGGCGAGGCGACGGGGAAGAAATGCGCGATCGTAGGCGGCGTTGCAGATGACGACGTGGGACCCTGACAGGATCACCTGAATCGTCGGCCAAAGGGACGCCAATGTCGGCGCCGAACGCACCATCTGGTCGGAGATGCCATGAATGCGGCGGGCATCTTCGGGAATCGCGCGCCCAGGATTGACCAGCGTATCGATGAGCACGCGGCCATCTTCATCGACGATCGCGATCTCGACGATCCGATGCCGGGCCGAATCGAGCCCGGTCGTTTCCGTGTCGAGAAAAAGGATCCTGCCGTTGACGGTCATGCGCGAACCTGCGCGGCGCAGGATGCTCCAACCCGGGCGGGGCCGTCACGCGCTTTCTGCCGGCTTGACGGCCGGCGCGATCTCAGGTTGCCGGGCGGTACCTTCTGAAAATTCCGATTCCCGCGGATTTAATCCGCGGGTCCATGATACCGCGGCATGGGCGCCGCAGATATTTTGCAAGACAACGACGCCAAGCCGTCTGCCGCTCGCTCTTGTTGAGCGATGGACCCGCGGGTCGGAGCCCGCGGGAATCAGGACTTGTTGTCTTGACGCCCCCCATTTCAAGCCCTGTCACCCGCGGGTCTGACGAAGCGGCGGTGTCAGATGCGCGGGTCAAGCCCGCGCATGACAGTGTTTTAGAATTATAGAGCTCACCGCCCACCGGGGGCCGGGGCGGGGATGTCGGCGATTTCCTGATTTGCGGGATCGGTGCCGAAGACCACGCGCACGACGCTGCGCTCCCAATTGCCGCGATAGTCCGCGATGTCGGGCACCACGATGCGCGTGCGCAGGCGGATCTCGCTGGGCATGGGCGGTGCGGCCGAGCCGCCGAGGGGCATGCCGATGCCGACACCGCCGCCCACGGCGCGGCCGCCGTTCCAGCTACCACCGCCGGCCCCCACCCCGACGCTGGGTCCGTAGCCGTAGCCGCCGGACATGGGGATGTCGCGCTCGATCGGGCCGGACGGCGTGGTCCGTCCGGTCGGTTCGACCAGGGCGGCGGACATTAGCGGCCGGCCGCGGGCGTAGACCTCGATGGTCGGAGTCGGGGCGCCGGCGATGAAGCCGATGACGACCGTCGGGCGCGACGCGGCGGACGGCGAGTCACCGGCGCAGGCCGGTAAGAGGAGAGCCGTCGACAGAGCTGCGATCAGCCCCCAAGGGCGG
>DASYUS010000491.1:0-5444 GCA_036000945.1 Allostellaceae bacterium | reverse complement strand
TGCGCGCTGGGGTTTCCTCGCGGGGCGTGAGCCCGAGCAGCAGCCGGATCGCCGGAAAGGCGATGCGGCGCGGCGCCGGCGGCGTCACCCTAAGCAGCCACCAGATCACCGGCAGCGCCGCGAGCCCGGCCAACAGCCAGGGCGATGCGAAGGCGACCGAGCCGAGCGCGAGCATGCGCGCTACCGCCGGCGGTCCGCCGCCAGTGCGGCGTGGAGGGCGAGCAGCGCCAGGTGCGGCGGCCGGTCGGTGCGGTGATGGCCGAAGGTCCAACCGACTGCCCGCGCCACCTCGGCAAGGCCCTCGCGATGGCGGCGGAAGCGCACGGCATAATCGTCGCGGACGGTCTCGACGCGGCTGATCACGATGTCGTCCGACTCCTCGACCCCCTCGAAGCGGACGCGGCCGGCAAACGGCAAATCCTCCTCCGCCGGATCGGCGATCTGCAGCAGGTGACCCTTGATGCCGGCCCCGGCGAACCGGGCGACGGCGGCATTGACGCTGTCGAGCGGCGCCAGGAAATCACCGATCAGGATCAGCTGCGCCGCGCGCGGCAGCGCCTCGAACGGCGGCAGGCCGAGCGTCGTCGAGTCGCGGTCTTGGTCGCGCTCGATCAACTCGACGAGACGGGCCAGCGCCACCCGGCCGGTCATCGGCAGCACGCCGGTGCCGAGCAGCGTCAGCCGTTCGCCGCCGCGCACCAGGAGGCTGGCGAGCGCAACGAGAAGCAGCTCGGCCCGGTCGCGTTTCGTCGGCCATTCGGCGCCGGTGATGTAGCGGGCTGACGTGTAGTCCATCGAGGCCGACGGATCGCGCCACAGCCAGACGCTCTGCGCCGCTTCCCACTCGGTCTCGCGGACGTAGAGCCGCTGCGATTTGGCGCTCTCCCGCCAGTCGATCCGCGATGCCGCATCCCCTGGCTGATACTGGCGGAATTGCCAGAAGGTCTCACCCTGCCCGACGCGGCGGCGACCGTGCACGCCTTGCGCCACGGTGGCGGCGATCCGCTCGGCGGCGACCAGCAGCGGCGGCAGCGCTGCCGCGGCTCGCTCCGCCCGGTCGCGCAGCGCCGGCCTGGCCGCCCGCTGCGGCGACAACACATTGATCGCGCGGGCCGCAATCACCGGAGCGGCAGGGTCATCTGGTCGATCACCTGGGCGACGGCGATCCCCTCGGCACGGCCGGCAAAGCTGACCGCCATGCGGTGGCGCAGCACCGGCGGCGCCAGCGCCAGCACGTCCTCGACCGACGGCGCGTAGCGCCCGTCGAGCAGGGCGCGCGCCCGGCAGGCGAGCATCAACGCCTGGCTGGCACGCGGCCCCGGACCCCAGGCGACAAAGCGCCGCGCGCCCTCGGCCGCGGGGTCCGGCCGGCCGGAGCCGACCAGCGCGAGGATCGCCTCGACGACACTGTCGCCGACCGGGATCCGTCGCACCAGGCGCTGCGCCGCCATGAGCTCGTCGGCGGTCATCGCTTGGCGCGGCGGCTGCTCGGCGAGGCCGGTGGTGGCGATCAGCATCCGCCGCTCGGCGTCGCGATCGGGGTAATCGACGTCGATCTGCAAGAGGAAGCGGTCTAGCTGCGCTTCGGGCAGCGGGTATGTCCCCTCCTGCTCGAGCGGGTTCTGCGTCGCCAGCACGTGAAACGGCCGCGGCAGCGGGTGGTACTGCCCGGCGATCGACACCCTGCCTTCCTGCATCGCCTGCAACAGGGCCGACTGGGTGCGCGGGCTGGCGCGGTTGATCTCGTCGGCCATCAAGAGTTGGCAGAACACCGGGCCGGGGATGAAGCGGAACGAGCGCCGGCCGCTCTCGCTTTCCTCCAACACCTCCGAGCCGAGAATGTCCGCCGGCATCAGGTCGGGGGTGCACTGGATGCGCTTGTCGTCGAGGCCGAGGATCGCGCCGAGCGTTTCGACGAGCCGCGTCTTGGCGAGGCCGGGCACGCCGATCAAGAGCGCGTGGCCGCCCGATAGAAGTGTTATCAACGCTTGCTCGATCACCTCGGCCTGGCCGAAAATGACCTCAGCAATGCGCTCGCGCACCAGGCCGAGGCGCTCGCCCAAAGTTTCGATCTCGGCGACGAGATCGGTTCCGCCGGCGCTTATCGATGTCGTTGAGTTCACGTCGTCCGATCCCTCTCTACGCGTGGCGCTGTTGCCGACACTGATGCAAAACCCCGACCACGGCAATTCCTCCCCAAACCCCGCGCGCCGACGGCGCCCAGCCGGGCGCCCGCCGGCGGTCGAGCTCGGCGACCTCGACATGCGGATCGCCCGCGACGGCACCTGGTTTTATCGCGGATCGCCGATCCACCGGATGCCGCTCGTCAAGTTGTTCGCCTCCGTGCTGCGCCGCGAAAAGGACGGCAGCTACTGGCTGGTGACGCCGGCCGAACGCGGTCGGGTCACGGTCGAGGATGCACCGTTCATCGCGGTCGCCGTCGACCGGGAGGGCGAGGGCCACGAGCAGCGCCTGATCTTCCGGACCAATCTGGACGAGATTGTGACG
Source organism: Allostellaceae bacterium (assembly GCA_036000945.1). Taxonomy (GTDB): domain Bacteria; phylum Pseudomonadota; class Alphaproteobacteria; order ATCC43930; family CGMCC-115725; genus DATARH01. The sequence continues at coordinate 2,936 of DASYUS010000491.1, read as the reverse complement.
GCGGGGCCGGACCACAAGCTGCGTGTCGAGACCGCCGATGACGGCACGCCGGCACCCTATATCCTGGTGCGGCCGGGCCTCGAGGCGCGGGTCGCCCGCGCGGCTTTCTACGAGCTGGTCGATTTCGGCGACGAGGAGCTGATTGCCGGCGAGAACCAGTTTGGCGTCTGGAGCGGCGGCATGTTCTTTCGACTCGGCGACCCGGGCGATGAGGATTGACGTCACGGCGCCTCGGCGTCGGCATTCTGAGAGCGGCCAGTCAACCTGCCGCATGCAGCCAAGCGGAAAAGCCGGACGGCGGCCCTTCGCTGGTCACCTGGTAGAAATTGTGAAATATCCGGACCAATCCGGCGCCCGCTTGGTCCAGCCCTGCCTGCACGCCCGGGAAATGATTGTCGTGATCGTCGAGGATGAACAACGCCGGCCCGCCGAGTTTTCCGCGAAAATACCGCAATTCTGCGATAACCGCGCCGACCGCATGATCGCCGTCGAGATGGACGACGCTGAACCGGCCGGGATGCCGCAAGAGGTCGGCATCGATAAAGCTCTGCGCGCTCATCAGGTAATGGCAGAACGTGACGTCGCGCTCATGCGCCAGCGCGCCGAGCTGCCGCAGCGTGCCCCGGGCGCGCGGCCAATCGGCGTAGCCCGCGTCGATGTTGCCCTTCGCGTCTTTGTAGGATTGTTCGGGCAGCCCGTACGGGTCGATGGCGACGTGAAAGGCATTCGGCGGCGCGCACATGATCAGCGGCCCCGAGGTGCCGCCGCGGTAAACGCCGGTCTCGATCGACCCGCCGGGCGGCAGCACGCGCGCGGCGGCGACAACCAGCCGGTTGAAATCCTGCACTTTCTCGGGACAGGCTGCGTAGTCCCATTCGGGGCTTGCGCCCCAGTCGCAGAACAGCTCGCGCCGACGGCTCTCGGCGAGGTTCCGGTCGGCCTGGCGAATTACCTCCGGGTCCGTCATCCGGGAGCGTATGTCGCCGGCAAGTCTCTCAAGATCCATGTCGATCCTTGTTCCTCTGCGCTTCAGCAACTGCGCTACCTCGCCTCGGTCGCTGCCTGGCGCCGGCTATTATAATGATCTGAATCTCATCCCGAAATTACAGCGCGCGTCGAAATCGTCGCTTCATTCGCGGGCGCCGGGTCATATATGATCGTCATCTGTGCGATGATCAGGCCGCCGTGGCTTTCGGTTCAGGAACCCAACGAACATGACCCGAGAGGGACTGATCGCGCGGCTCGCCGGCCGGTCGCCGGGCCGGCGCGGCTTCGGCGGTACTGCCGACGCCGGCGAAGCAGCCGCGTTTCGCCGCGTACTGCGGGGCGATCACGATCTCAACCCCGGTATGAGCCCGCCCAGCGCCGAGCTGCGCCCGGCGGCGGTGCTGGTGCCGCTGGTCGACCACGCCAGGGGGATGGCGATCTTGCTGACCCAGCGGACGGCGCATCTCAGCGCGCATCCGGGCCAGATCTCGTTCCCCGGCGGCCGCCTGGAAGAACACGATGCCGATGCTGTTGCCGCCGCGTTGCGCGAGACCGAGGAGGAGGTCGGGCTGCCGCGCGACCGGGTTGACGTGATCGGCCGGCTCGATACCTACGTCACCGGAACCGGCTTCGAGATCAGCCCGGTTGTCGGGCTTGTCGCGCCGCCCTACCCGATGGCGATCGACCCGTTCGAGGTCGCCGAAGCGTTCGAGGTGCCGCTCGCCTTCATTCTCGACCGGCGCAACCATCAGCGCGTCGAGCGCGAATCGGCCGGGCAACGGCGCTGCTTCTTCGTGCTGCCTTATGAGGGCCGCAACATCTGGGGCGCCACCGCCGGGATCCTGGTCAACCTGGCCGAGGTGCTGACGGATTGATGGAGCGATGCTCCGGGTCTTTCTCACGATCGTCCTGCCCCTCATCCTGCCGACCGCGCTCTATCTGCTGTGGCTGCGGATCGCGCGGTGGGCGCGGCGGGAGCCGCCACCGGCGGAGGACATCGGCTGGGCCGCGCTGCCATGGGTGTGGCTGGCCGGCGGCGGGGCGCTGCTGCTCGCCGTGGTGCTGGTCGTCGTGACCGTCAATTTCGGCACCTCGACATCCGGCGTCTATGTGCCGCCGCACCTGGAGAACGGACGGATCATCCCCGGCCATATCGAGCCCCAGCGCAGCCCATGACGAGGATCGCGCCGCAGCCCTGGATGGCGGCACCGCCGACCCGGTCGCTGCTGGCGGCGCTCGAGGTTGCCGGGATCGAGGCGCGGTTTGTCGGCGGCTGCGTGCGCGATGCGCTGCTCGGCCGGCCGATCGCCGACATCGACCTCGCCACCCCTTCGCGCCCCGAGGAGGTCATCGCCGCGCTCGCCAAGGCCGGCATCAAGGTTGTGCCGACCGGGATTGCCCACGGCACCGTCACCGCCGTGATCAGCTCCCCCGGGCCGCCGCACCACTACGAAATCACCACGCTGCGCCGCGATGTCGAGACCTTCGGCCGGCGCGCGCGGGTTGCCTTCGACGCCGATTGGGCGGAGGACGCCGCGCGCCGCGACTTCACGATCAACGCGATCTATCTCGACCCGGACGGCACCGTGCACGACCCGGTCGCCGGGCTCGCCGATCTCGAAGCCCGGCGCGTGCGTTTTGTCGGCGCGGCGGCAACGCGGATCGCCGAGGATGTGCTGCGCGTCCTGCGCTATTACCGCTTCGAGGCCAGGTTCGGCACCGGGACCGGTGACACCTCGGCGCGCGCCGCCTGCCGCGCCGCGGCTGCATCTCTGTGGCGCCTATCGGCTGAGCGCGTCGCCGGCGAGCTGATCCGGCTGCTGCGGGTGCCACATCCGATCCCGGCACTGCAGATGATGAGCGAAGACGCGGTGCTGGCGGCGCTCGAGGTTGCCGGGATCGAGGCGCGGTTTGTCGGCGGCTGCGTGCGCGATGCGCTGCTCGGCCGG
>DASYUS010000490.1:0-6979 GCA_036000945.1 Allostellaceae bacterium | reverse complement strand
GCACCATCTCGCGGAAGACGGCTCGCGGGTCGGGGAAGTGGTGCACGGCAAAGCGGGTGACGACGATCGTGAAGGCGCCATCGGGGTAGGGCAGGGCGGTGACGTCGCCCTCGCGCCAGGAGACGTTGGTCACGCCCTTCTCGGCGGCGAGGTGGCGGGCGCGCTCCAGCATCGCCGGGGTCATGTCGATGCCGGTCGCGTGCCGCACCACGGGAGCGAAGGCGCAGACGACGATGCCGCCGCCGCAGGCGACGTCGAGCACCGTATCCTCAGGCCCGGCCCCAGCTGCCTCGACGATCGTCCCGAGCGCCCCCGCATCCGCGATCGGCGCGGCGGTGCTGAATGGCGTCGCCTGGCGGGTGAACTGGTCGCGAATGAGGTCGCTGTGCGTGGTGTTTGTCACTCTGTACTCCCCGAGAAACTCGCAGCGCGGGGATTGAAACAGATGAGCGGCGGTCGAGCCAGCGGGATATTCGACGGCAAGCGCGCCTATCAATCGGCGTGACGCCACGGTTAGGATCAAACGATGCCGGAAGGTTGGACCGTCGCAGGGAGCGCTGGATGAGCGAGGCAAGCCCGCCCTCCGGCGCCGCGCCGCATGAGCCCGGTATCGCCTACCGGCTGCTGCGCCGGGTCGTCGATGTCCGGCCCGAGGAGGCCAGGGCTCTCTTCTGGTGCTGGCTCTACATCTTCGCCGTGCTGTCGTCCTACTACATCATGCGGCCGATCCGCGACCAGATGGGGGTCGCCGGCGGGGTCGGGAACCTGCAATGGCTGTTCACCGGCACGCTGATCGGCATGGTCGTCCTCAACCTGCCGTTCGCTTATCTGGTCAAGACGCTGCCGCGGCGGCGCTTCATCCCGCTGACCTACCGCTTCTTTGCGCTCAACATCTCGCTCTTCGCCTTGCTGCTCTACCTCGCCGACGCGGCGCAGACCGTCTGGGTCGGCCGGGTCTTCTTCATCTGGGTCTCGGTCTATAATTTATTCGTCGTCTCGATCTTCTGGCAGCTGAACGTCGATCTGTTCAGCCCCGAACAGGGCAAGCGCCTCTTCGGCTTCATCGCCGCCGGGGCGACGATCGGCGCGATCACCGGCTCGGCGCTGACCGCCTCTCTCGCGCGTTTCGTGTCGCCGATCGTGTTGCTGCTCGGCGCGGCGGTTGTGCTCGAAGTCGCGGTCTTCGCGGTGGGCCGACTGGCGCGCCTGTCGCCGAGCCTCTCCCACAGCGCCGCCGGCCGCGGCGAAACCGAGGGTGCCGAGCAGCCGATCGGCGGCAGCATCGTCGCCGGCATCACGCACGCCTTGCGCTCGCCCTATCTGGCCAATGTCAGCCTGTTCATCCTCTTGTTCGCGATCAGCTCGACCTTTCTCTATTTCCAGCAGGCCGGGATCGTCAGCCGCAGCTTCGCCGACCGCGGCGCGCAGACGGCGTTCTTCGCGACAATCGACCTCCTGGTCAACATGCTGACCCTCGGGGTGCAGCTGTTTCTGACCGGCCGCATCCTGGTCTGGTTCGGCGTCGCGCTGGCGCTCGCCTTCCTGCCGCTGTTGACCGTGTTCGGCTTCGGCGCGCTGGCTTTGGCGCCGACATTGAGCGCGATCGCGGTGTTCCAGGTGCTGCGCCGCGCCGGTGACTACGCGATCGCCCGGCCGACGCGCGAGGTCTTGTTCACCGTCATCCCGCGCGAGGACCGCTACAAGGCGAAGAGCCTTATCGACACCTTCGTCTACCGCCTCGGCGACCAGGTCGGCGCCTGGAGCGTCGCCGGGCTGCGCTGGCTCGGCGCCGGCGCCAGCGAACTGGCGCTGGTGGCGATCCCAATCGCCCTCCTCTGGCTCCTCAACGCCCTCTGGCTCGGCCGAAGGCAGGAAGCCCGCGCCCGGGTCCGGTCAGCGGAACAGGCTTAGGTTAGGCGACCTCATCCAGCGTCGAGCCGACATCGAGGGTCGTCGCGCGGCGCAGGTCGCATGGGCATGTTTCGTCGTGCGGACGGCCGCGGTGCATCGTGTCGCGGTTGTCCCAGATGACGAGGTCGCCCTGGCGCCATTTGTGGCTGTAGACGAATTGCCGCTGGGTGGCGTGCTCGTTGAGGTCGGCTAGCAGGAGGCGTCCTTCGGGCACCGGCCAGCCGACGATGTGCGAGGCGTGCGCCGACAGGTAGAGACATTTCCGTCCGGAACCGGGATGGCGGCGCACGAGGCGCTGGCGCGACGGCTTGTATTGCTCGCGCTCGCCGGGCGGAAACTCGGCAAAGCCGATCTGGCCGCGCGACCAGAAGACGTCGTGCTCGACGACGAGATCGTCGACTACCGCCTTCTGCGCTTCCGACAGCGCGTCGTAGGCGGCGCGCATATCGGCGAACTCGGTCTCGCCGCCGCCGCACGGCGAGGCCGGCGGCACCTCGACCGCGAACAGCATGCCGAGCACCACCGGCACTGGCATGTACGAGGCGTCGGTGTGCCACAAGCGGTTGCCGAGGCTGTCGAGCCGCCGCCGGTCGTCGCGGGCCCGCAGGTTGTTGTCCTCGTCGAGGTTCGAGATGTCGCCGATCTGCGGGATCGCGAGGCGCCGCTTGCCGCCGCGCGCCGCCGACCGGCCGATCTCCAGTTCGCCAAACCGCGCGGCGAAATCGTGCAGCTGCTGGTCGCTGATCTGTTGCTCGTGGAACACCAGCACGGCGTGCCGGTCGATCGCCTGCCACAGCGCGTCGAGCGTCGCTGCATCGAGCGGCCGGCTGACATCGATGCCGCCGATTTCAGCGCCGAGATAAGGATGTATCGGCTCGATCGCGATGGCCATGCGCCGCTCCGTTCCTGGTTGGTACGGGGTGAAAGATTCCATCCTGCTTCCGTACGTTGTCAATCGCAGCGAGCGCTTGACCGGCCGCGCGGAAGCGGCAAGGCTCGCCGACAGCAGCGAGGGAGGTCAGGCATGGCGCTCAGCGCATCCGCACCGTTTACGGCGCCATTGGTCGATCGGCTATCGGTACGGCTCGTTGTCGACTCGTATTTCGACCTGTTCATGCCGAAAGCGACCCATCCGCATGTAGCGATCGAGCACGTCACTCGTATTCCCGGCCGCGAGACCTCAACGCTCGCCTGCGAATGGGGGCTGTCGCTCCACCTCGAATCCGAGAAGGCGGGAGAGCGCCATCAATACCTCTTGGATTTCGGCTACACGCCGGAGATCCTCAACCGCAACTTCGACCTGCTCGGGATCGCGCCCGAGAAGCTCGACGGCCTCATTCTCAGCCACTCGCACCGCGACCATTACGGCGGCATGGTCGGCTTTGTGCAGCAATACCGCTCGCGTATGCGTGAGAATCTGAAGCTCTACACCGGGGGCGATTTGACCTACCGCGAGAAGTGGAACCGCGGGCGGGAGGGCGAGCACCCGGTGTCGATGGGCACGCTCGACGGCGCGGCGCTCCTCGCAGCGCATGTCGAGACGGTGTCCTGCGACCACGCGCACACACTCGGCGGCGCCTTCACCAGCGGCCCGATCGCGCGCACCTCGTTCGAGAATGTGCTGCCGAACACGCTGGTCGAGCCGACGCCGCAGGACCACTTCACCGAAGAGGAGCGGCGCGGCCGCCTCGTCCCCGACAAGCACCCCGACGAGCATGCGACCTGCTACGTCGTCCAGGGCCGCGGCCTCGTCGTCATCTCGTCGTGCGGCCATTCGGGCATCGTCAACACGGTCAAATCGGCGATGGCGGTCTCCGGCGTCGAGAAGTTGCACGCCGTCATCGGCGGCTTCCACCTCGGCGTCGCGCCGAACGACTACATCGACCACACGGTCAGCGAGCTGAAGGCGCTGGCGCCCGACGTACTGGTGCCGATGCACTGCACCGGCAAGGGCTTCATCGCCAAGGCCTTGCAGGAGATGCCGCAGCAGACCGTGCTGACCAACACCGGCAGCCGCTTCACCTTCGGGGTCTGAGCCGTGCTAGGATGATTTGCCCGAGATGCGGCTCGTTCGCGGACCGGCGCCGAGGCGAAGGGAAAAAGCATGGGCCTGATGGCCGGGAAGCAGGGGCTGATCATGGGCGTCGCCAATGATCGCTCGCTCGCCTGGGGCATCGCCCGGGCATTGCATGGGCAGGGCGCGCGGCTGGGTTTCACCTACCAGGGCGACGCGCTCGGCCGGCGGGTGCGGCCCTTGGCCGAAAGCCTCGACAGCAACCTCACGATCGACGCCGATGTCACCGACGCGGCCAGCCTCGATTCGCTGTTCGCCATCCTCGCCGAGCGCTGGGGCCGGCTCGATTTCGTCGTGCACGCGATCGCCTTTTCCGACAAGAACGAGCTGACCGGAAAATACCTCGACACGACGCGGGAAAACTTTCTGCGCACCCTCGACATCTCATGCTTTTCGTTCACCGATGTGTGCCGCCGCGCGGCGCCGCTGATGACCGCGGGCGGCAGCCTCCTGACGCTGACCTATGCCGGCGCCGAGCGGGTGATGCCGCATTACAACGTTATGGGGGTGGCGAAGGCGGCGCTCGAAGCCAGCGTGCGCTACCTCGCGGCCGATCTCGGCGGCGACAACATCCGGGTCAACGCGATCTCGGCCGGGCCGATCAACACCGTCGCGGCGCGTGGCATCGGCGATTTCCGCTACATCCTCAAATGGAACCAGCTCAATTCGCCGCTGCAGCGCAACGTCACGATCGAGGATGTCGGCGGCGCCGGCGTTTATCTCTTGAGCGATTTGTCGGCCGGGGTCACCGGCGAGGTCCATCACGTCGATTGCGGCTATCACGTCGTCGGCATGAAACGCGCCGACGCCCCCGACATCGCGGTGGTGTGATGGGTGGCACGTGGAGCAGATGGCCTTGCGTCCTTCGAGACGGCGCTTCGCGCCTCCTCAGGATGACGTTTTTCTTAATGCCATCAAAAACATCCGTCATGCTGAGGAGCCGCCGCAGGCGGCGTCTCGAAGCACGCGGGCAACTCGTCCAGCGTTAAGATGGCCGGCAACTCTCTCGGCACGCTGTTCCGCTACACCACCTGGGGCGAGAGCCACGGGCCGGCGATCGGCGTTGTCGTCGACGGTGTGCCGCCACAGATCCCGCTCGTCGAGGCCGACATCCAGCACTGGCTCGACAAGCGGCGGCCCGGCCAGTCGCGCTATACGACGCAGCGCCAGGAGCCCGACGAGGTCAAGATCCTCTCAGGCACGTTCGAGGGCCTGACCACCGGCACGCCGATTCATCTCCAGATCGACAACGTCGACCAGCGCTCGCGCGACTACCGCAACATCGCCGACCGCTTCCGTCCGGGCCATGCCGACTACACCTACTGGAAAAAATACGGAATCCGGGATTACCGCGGCGGCGGTCGCGCCTCGGCGCGCGAGACCGCCTCGCGCGTTGCCGCCGGCGCCGTCGCCCGCAAGATCCTCGGCGCCGGCATCACGATCCGCGGCGCTCTTGTGCAGATCGGGCCGCATGCGATCGACCGGGCGAAGTGGGATTGGCACACGGTCGAGGGCAACCCGTTCTGGTGCCCCGACGCCGGAATGGCGGCGCGCTGGGCCGAATACCTCGACGGCGTGCGCAAGAGCGGCTCGTCGGCCGGTGCGGTCATCGAGATCGTCGCCGAAGGCGTGCCCCCCGGGCTCGGCGAGCCGGTCTACGACAAGCTCGACGGCGACCTCGCCCGCGCGATGATGACGATCAACGCCGTCAAGGGCGTCGAAATCGGTGCCGGGTTCGGCGCGGTCGCGCTTGGCGGCGAGGAGAATGGCGACGAGATGCGGATGCGCGACGGCAAGGTCGAGTTCCTGTCGAACAACGCCGGCGGCGTCCTCGGCGGCATCTCGACGGGGCAGGACATCGTCGTGCGGTTTGCGGTGAAGCCGACCAGCTCGATCCTCAAGCCGATGCGCACGGTTGACAGCGAGGGAAACGAGGTCGAGATCGAGACGCACGGCAGGCACGATCCCTGCGTCGGCATCCGCGCGGTGCCGGTCGGCGAAGCGATGATGGCCTGCGTCCTCGCCGACCACCTGTTGCGCTACCGCGCGATCGGCGGCGCGGTGTAGGGCGAGTGAAAGCCCCTCCCTCCCACGCCTCCGGCGCGGGTCCCTCCCTCTCCCCGCTGGCGGGGAGAGGGTTGGGGTGAGGGGCCTCTTATCCGCTAGCGCAGCGGCGAGAAGGCGGCCGGCACGACCAGCGCGTTCTCCTGGATCAGCGTCTGGCCGGGCTGGCCGCCGCGGGGTGGCCAGATGCCTTCCTTCTGGGCTTTGGCGCGGATCTCGGCGCGGTGGTTGGCGTCCTTGTAGGCCCAGATGTGGCGCCAGCGGTTGAGCCCGCCGAGTTCGGAGTGGCCGGCGAAGGCCAACGGCGACAGCTCCATGCGCTTCTCGATCGCGGTGCTCCAGCGGTCGATGATCGCGGGGATGGCGCCCGCTGCCAGCGTATAGGTGCGGATCTCGTAGATGCCGCCCAGCTGGCGCGGCTCGAACTTCGGCGAGAACGGCGCCGGGATGAAGATCTCGCTCTGCTGCTCCTCGACGAACTCGCGGATGTTGGGCGGCCAGCCCTCGATCTTCTGCGAGCGAACTTGCGCGCGCTGCGCGAAGTCTTCGTAAGGCCAGACATGGATGATGCGGTTCAAGGGGCCGACCTCGGTGTGCCAGAAGGCGCCGAGCGGCGACACCTTGGTGCGGTTCACCAAGCCTTCGCCAAACCGCTTTTCGGCCTCGGCGACCGAGCCCGGCTTCAGCCTGTAGGTACGGAATTCGACGATCATGGGGGTTTCCTCCGCGTGGGTGACGGCGTGACGCTAGACCGGCTGGAGCGCCGCGACAAGCCTTCGCTCAGCCCTTCCTACGCGTTCTTCTACGCGTTTTTCCCTTCTGCCAGCGCGTGGGCGAAGCGGACGATGCGTTCGCCGGCCTCGCGCAGCCTCGCCTCTGGCGCGCTCAACGCGATCCGCAGATGGCCGGCGGCGCTCGGCCCGAACCCGT
>DASYUS010000489.1:0-6902 GCA_036000945.1 Allostellaceae bacterium | reverse complement strand
GAAGCGCGAGCGCAACATCCGCAACGGTTTCCGCAACATCCGCGGCGGCCTGACGCAGGCCCTCAGTCTCAAGCCGGCGATCCTGATCGAGGCGATGACGCATCCCGGCTGGATCGTCGAATACCTGAAGCGCGGCGGCGGCACGCCGATGCTCGGCAACTGGCAGCCCTATGCGCCGCCCGGCTCCAGCGCCTCCGAGGTCTACGAATTTTCGTCGTCAGTGCGGCCGTTCAACGCGCAGACCTGGCGCGACCTGGAGGCCTACCGCAAGCTGTTCCCGCGCGCGCTCGTCATCAAGGGCATCATGAACCCGGCCGACGCGATCCGCGCCGTCGAGGTCGGCTGCGACGGCATCCTGGTGTCGAACCATGGCGGGCGCCAGCTCGACCAGGCGCCGGCCTCGCTCGACGTCCTGCCGGCGATCAAGGCGGCGGTCGGCGACAAGGCGGCGGTCCTCCTCGACAGCGGCGCGCGGCGCGGCGCCGACATCCTGATCGCGCTCTGCCTCGGCGCCGATTTCTGCTTTTTCGGGCGGCCGACATTGTACGGTGCCGCGGCCGGCGGGCTCCCCGGGGTGAAGAAGGCGATCGAGATCTTCCGCGGCGAGATCGACCTCGTGATGGGCCAGATTGGCTGCCCGAGCCTCGACCAGCTCGGTCCCGACTTCCTGTGGCAGGACGACTGGCAGCGCAACCGCTGAGCGCTGGCAGGATAGCCATCGGATGGCTATCTTCCGGACATGAGCACGCATAGCGTCGCCGAAGCCAGGAACCAGCTGTCGAAGCTGATCGACCGCGCCCTCAAAGGCGAGGGGATCGTCATCACCCGCCGCGGCCAGCCGGTTGCGGAACTGAGGCCCGTTTTTCCTGTCGCGGCGACCCCGCGGCGGGTAGCCGACGCTGACCTCGAATGGCTGCGTGCGAGGCGGGTCGGGCGCAAAATGGCGAAAACAGACGCAGGTACCCTGCTCAGCCAGATGCGCGACGAAGAGTGGGAGCGCTAATATAAGCCATTACTTGGACGCGAGCATTCTCGTCGCGTTGCTCACCGTCGAGCCGCTTAGCGATCGTGCCGACGCATTCGTGCGCGTCAATCCCAATGCATTGATCGTCAGCGATTTCGCAGGCGCCGAATTTGCTTCGGCAATCGCCAGACGCGTTCGCATGCGCGAACTGACCGCCGCTGAAGCGCGAGCGGATCTGGCGGACTTTAATACCTGGGTAGCTGACTCGGCTCAGCAGGTCCAGATCACAAATGTGGATGTCGCGGCGGCCACCACGTTCCTCCGCCCGCCTTGACCTGACGCTGCGCACCCCGGATGCCATCCACATCGCCATCGCCCGGCGTCTGGACGCAACGCTCGTCACCTTTGACCAGCGCATGGCGACGAATGCCCGCGCGCTGGGCATGGCGGTTGCGACGCCCTGAGGGGTTGTCGACCGCGCCCCAAACCCGCATTGTCGCCCTGTTATTTAGCGCCCTTTCAGCGAGAACCCTGCCCGATGAGGATCGATCAAGCGGTCAATATCGAAGACCTGCACCAGATGGCCAAGCGGCGCCTGCCGAAAGTCGCTTTCGACTTCATCGAGGGCGGGCTCGAAGATGAGCGCGGGCTGGATCGCAACACCGCCGCCTTTCACAAGCACAATTTGCTGCCGCGTTACCTCGTCGACGTGTCGAAGCGCGACCAGTCGACGACGATCTTCGGCCGCACCTTTGCCAGCCCGTTCGGCATCTCGCCGACCGGCGGCGCCGGCCTCTTCCGCCGCGGCGCCGACCTGATGCTGGCCGAGGCCGCCGCCGAGGCCAACATCCCCTACATCATGTCCGGGTCGAGCAACGATTCGATGGAATCGGCCGCCCGGGTCGCCCCGAACAACACCTGGTACCAGCTCTATGCGGCGCGCGACGGCGCGATCTCGGAGGATCTAATCCGCCGCGCCGACGCCGCCGGCCTCGGCGCCCTGGTGCTGACCGTCGACGTGCCGGTGCATTCGAAGCGCGAACGCAACCTCCGCAACGGCTTCGCCAACATTCGCGGCAACTGGATGCGGGCGGCCCTGAGCCTCAAGCCGTCGCTGCTCGCCGAAGCAATGACCCACCCGGCGTGGGTCGCCGAGTACATCCGCCACGGCGGCACGCCGGCGCTGGAAAACTGGCTGCCTTATGCCGGCAACGGGGCGACCGCGGAGGACACCGTCAAGTTCAACCGCTCACAGGTCCCGGCGCACGCGCAGACGTGGAAGGATCTGGAGAAATACCGCGGCCTCTTCCCGCGCACGCTGATCGTCAAGGGGATCATGGATCCGCGCGACGCGCTGCGCGCCGCCGAGATCGGTGTTGACGGGGTCATCGTGTCGAACCATGGCGGGCGCCAGCTCGACCAGGCGCCGGCCTCGCTCGACGTGCTGCCGGCGGTCAAGGCTGCGGTCGGCGACCGGATGACGGTGATGCTCGACAGCGGGGTCCGGCGCGGCGCCGACATCCTGATCGCGATGTGCCTCGGCGCGCAGTTCTGTTTCTTCGGCCGGCCGACGCTTTACGGCGCGGTCGCCGGCGGGCTGCCCGGCGTCAAGAAGGCGGTCGACATCATCCGTGGCGAGATCGATTTGGTGATGGGCCAGATCGGCTGTCCGAGCCTCGACCAGCTTGGCCCCGACTTCCTGTGGCGCGATGACTGGCCGCGCAACCGGTGAACCGGGTCCGCCTCAGGCAATCGCCGGGCGCACCCCGCCGGCCTGGCGTTGGCGCACCACGAGGAACCAAACAAGGGCGAGATTGAAGAGGTTGAACACGAGGCCGACGACGAAGGCGGGCGTGTAGAACCCGAATTGGTCGAACAGAGCGCCGGCCAGCCAGGTGCCGACCGCCATCCCGGTCATCCCGATGAACAACAGGCTCGGCACTCGCCACGACGCCTCGCGCGCCGGGAAGAGCTCGCGGATGGCGACGACATAGGCCGGGATGATGCCGCTGAAGCCGAGGCCATACGCGGCCGAAATCATGAACAGCCCGGCTTCGTCTTGGGTCGCCATGAACGCCGCGACTGCTAGCGCCTGGCTCGCCGACGCGGCGAACACGGTCTTGAGGCCGCCGATGCGGTCGGCCAGCCAGCCCCAGAACACCCGGCTGACAAGGGCGCTGGCTTGCAACACCGACAACATTGCCGCGCCGGCCACCGCCGAAATGCCGATATCGGTGCAAAACGCGACAAGGTGACTCTGCGGTATCGCCATCGGTATGCAACATAAGAACGCGGCGATGCACAACATCGCGAGCACGGTGTTGGGGTGCATGCCGAGCACATTGTTCCGCCTCGCGCCGGGGCCGAACCCGACCGCACCGATCGGCTCGGGCGCCTCCCGCAGGAAGAAGGCTGCGATCGGCACCGCGACGACCATCACCGCGGCAAATCCGACCATCGTCGCGCGCCAGCCGTAGCCCGACATCGCCAGCTCGAACAGCGTCGGCCAGACCATCCCGGCGATATACTGGCCCGATGAGATCAGCGCCAATGCGGTGCCGCGCCGACGGTCGAACCAGCGGCTGACATAGACCAGGAGCGGCGGATACAGCGCCCCGTTGCCGAGGAACCCGACGAACAGCGCGTGGCCGACAAGGATCGCCCAGATATCGCCGGCGGCGGAGATCGCGAGGCCGACGGCGATCATCACGGTGCCGAAGATCACCGTGAAGCGGATGCCGAGCCGCTCGGCCATCAGGCCCATCGCGATGCCGCCGACCCCGGTGCCGAGCCAGGTCAGCGCGCTGGCGAGCGCCACCACCTGGCGCGCGGTGCCGAGATCGTCGGTCATCGGCTTCAGGCCGACGACGGCCAGGAGCGGCGAGCCGTAAGTGATCGACAGGAGGCCGAGCACGAGGCTGGCGGCAATCCACGACTCGCGCGTTTCAATGCTCTTGCCCGCGCGCGGCTCGGCAGTCCCGGGCGCTGTCGTTGCGACAAACTCGGTCACCGCCCGGCTTCTCCCAGCCCTAATCTGCCCAAAATCCGATCGGCTCGGACCTCTCTGATACCGCGGCGCCGGCGCCGGCGGCAACCACCGATCGGGCAATGCACGGTTGTCGTCGGGATCGAGTTGCTGCTATCAGGCGTGATGAATGATTCCATTGCAGGCAAAGGAGGAGGTGCGCTGCATCCTCCGCGACGCTTGGACCAGCACCGCCCGCGAACGCTGACCGCCCTTGCGCTGGAGATCTTCGGTCCCGAGCACGGCGTTGACCTCGAGCCTCACCCGCCGGTTTCGCCGCGTGAGCCGCCGCACTTCGACGACCAATGATGGTCTGATTGCCGCCATCGCCAAATCTCGTGGCCTACCGATCGCCACCCGAGACGCGGACGATTTCGCGGGATGCGGCGTTCAGGTAATAAACCCGTGGAACGCGGACCCGTCCACAGGAGGCGACCCATGAGCCCTTTGCAGCATCGGCAGCCGATCGTTCATTTCGTCGGCAGCATCCCGCTGCCGGATGCAGAGACCGTGTTCCGCACCCTGTCGGCAGCGGCCGGGCCGCATCTGAAGCGCCTGCCGGATGGCGAGACCGGCATCCGCAAGACCTGGATCCGGTTTCTGCAAGGTGTGCTGGCCGAGAACCCGGCGATCGAGGTGGCGCACGATGTGCCGCCGTTCAAATTCACCCAATGGGACGGCAAGGTGTTGCGCGAGATCCCGCGCCTGCGGTTGAAGCCTGGCGTCAAGCCCGATCCGACGACCTTCAAGACCGGTTATGCCGAGATGGCGATCGAATCGTGGCGGCTTTTCGAGCGCCTGCAGCAAGCCGGCGTGATACCGGCGGGCGTCAGGTTCCAGGTCTCGCTGCCGACGCCGATCGCCCCCTGCTACAACAACATGGTGCCCGCCGACCGGCCCGGCCTGCTGCCGGCGCTGACGCAGCACATGATCGGCGAGGTGGCGGCGATCGCCCGGGCGTTGCCGAACGATCGCATCGCGCTGCAATGGGATGTGTGCCAGGAGGTGCTGGCCTGGGAAGGCTATTATGAGCCGGGGCCGGTCGACTTTCGCAGCGAGACGATCAGCGTCCTGACCGAGATCGGCAACGCCGTGCCGGCGGCGATCGAGCTCGGCTATCACCTGTGCTACGGCAGCCCGGCCGACGAGCACTGCGTGCAGCCGAGGGATGCCGGGATCATGGTCGAGATCGTCAACGCGATCGAAGCCGGAGTGCGCCGGCCGGTGCAATTCTACCATCTGCCGGTGCCGAAGCCGCGCATCGACGAGGGTTTTTTCGCGCCATTTGAAAACCTGAGATTGCGGCCGCAAGCCGAATTGTATCTCGGCCTCGTTCACCACGACGACGATGCCGGTAACGCGGCGAGGCTGGCGGCGGCGCGGCGCCATGTCCGGGTCGACGGCATCGCCACCGAATGCGGCATGGCGCGCGGCGATCCCGCCCGTCTGCCGGCGCTGCTGGCGGCGCATGCAAGGACCGCCGAAATGGGTGGGGGCAGCGCCGGCTAGCTCGCGCTCCCTCGCAACCTTGTCGCTTCCACGAACATTGCTCCGTAGGCCGGCCGTAGGGTCCTCGTGGAGCATGCGTGACCGCCGGATCGGACCGTCATCTTTGGGCGTCCGGGCGAGATGCAAGACGATAGGGGCTTGGCAGACGCAATGGCTGAAGGCTTGCGAATCTACAATCTGTTTCCGCCGGTGGCGGGGCCCGCCACGAGCTGGATTGCCGCATTGCCGCGGATCGCCGCGATGGAATTCAACGCGGTCTACCTCAACCCGTTCCACTATCCCGGCTTTTCCGGGAGCATCTATGCGATCAAGGATTATTACCGGCTGAACCCGCGCCTGCGCGGCAAGAGCCGGGCGAGCGACGACGCCCTGTTGCGCGACTTCACCGCGGCGGCGGCGCGTTGCGGGCTGCGGGTGATCATGGATCTCGTCGTCAACCACACCTCGAAGGACAGCGATCTGGTGCGCGACCATCCGCGCTGGTTCGTCCGCGATCGCAGTGGCGAGTTGCAGTCGCCCGGCGCGACCGATCCGGCCGATCCGTCGCGCCGGACGGTATGGGGCGATCTCGCCGAACTCGATTACCGCCAGCCGCAAAGCGACCAGATCGCGGCCTATTTCGCGGCTGTGGTGCGCCATTATGCCGGGCTCGGCTTTGGCGGGTTCCGCTGCGATGCCGCGTACAAGGTGCCGGCGGCGGTGTGGCGCCGGCTGATCGACGCCGGCAAGGAGACGTCGCCCGACATCCTCTTTTGCGCCGAAACCCTCGGAGCGCCGACCGAAGCGGTGCTGGCACTGCGCCCGGCCGGGTTCGACTACCTGTTCAACAGCGTCAAATGGTGGGATTTTCGGAGCCCCTGGCTGCTCGACCAATACAACCTTTATCGACCGATCGCCCCGTCGATCGGTTTTCCCGAGAGTCACGACACCGAGCGCCTCTCGGCGGAACTGCTTGGCGCCGGGGTCCCGGCGAGCGAGGTCGAGACGCGCTACCGCCAGGCTTATGCCGTCGCAGCGCTGTTCTCGGCCGGCGTGATGATGCCGATGGGCTATGAATTCGGCTGGTCGCGCCGGCTCGACGTGGTTGCCGGGGATTGCGGCGGGACCGAGCCGCAGCGCTTTGACCTCAGCGCCTTCATCGCCGATATCAACCGGACGAAGCGCGCCACCCCGGCGCTCAACGAGGAGGGACCGCAACGCCGGCTGACGGCGGCATCCGATCCGCTCGTCGTCTTGCTGAGGCAGACCCAAAGCGGCGCCGACCGCGTGTTCGTCATTGTCAACACCCATCGGCGGGAGCCTCGCGAAATCGATTGTGGCGCGCTGGCCGCCAGCGCCGGGCTTGGCGCTCTCGGCGACCGGCTGCAGTTGACCGAGCTGTGGCCGGATCGAGAAGCGCGGACG
>DASYUS010000488.1:0-4281 GCA_036000945.1 Allostellaceae bacterium | reverse complement strand
GGCGGTACAAGCTAGCGAATCGGTGGCCGTGGTGCCAACCCCCGAGCAGCTGGGATCAACGCCGTACGTCCTTCGAGACGGCCGCTTTGCGGCCTCCTCAGGATGACGTTTTCCTTAACGAGATCAAAACATCTCCGTCATGCTGAGGAGTGGTCCGGCGACGCCGGGCCACGTCTCGAAGCACGCTCTGACGCTGTTCTAAGCGCGGACATTGCTCGGTCAAGTCAATGCCGGCCGGCCGGCGGCAGGGTGCGGGTAATCTCGTCGGCAATGCGGGCCATCACCGGGTCCCAGCTGCGGTCCGGCCCCTGGCGGAAGAAGCGCAGGCTCGGATACCACGGGGTGTCGGTGCGCTTCAGCAGCCAGCGCCAATCCGGTGCATGGCACAGGATGACCCAGGCCTCCTTGCCCATCGCGCCGGCGAGATGGGCGATCGAGGTGTCGATCGTGACGAGCAGATCGAGACACTCGATGATCGCCATCGCATCGGCAAAGCCGAAACCGCGGTCCTCGGCGCCGAGGTTCAGCAGCGGCGCCCGCCCCCAGTAGGTGCCGACCTGCGCCTGCGCGGCGCCCTTCTGCAGCGACAGGAGCGCCAGCTGCGGCAGCTCGGCGAGCGGGGCGTAGGCAGCCAGCGTCGTCGAGCGGTTGCGGTCGTTGTGGTGCGTCGGGCGGCCGGCCCAGGTGATGCCGACCCGGCGATAGCCGGTCGGTACGAGGTTCGCCAGACGGTCCGACCACGCCGCGACCTTGGCCGGATCGGCTTTGAGATAGGGGATCGTCTCGTTGGGGATCGTCTCAAGCCGGGTCTTCGCCAGCCGCGGCAGCCCAGAGAGCGGGCAGTAGGCGAAAAATTCCGGCTGCTGTTCCCAATGCGCAAACGTCGTGCCGACCCCGGGCATCTGCTTGATGATCGGCTCGATCTCCGAGCTGCAGGCGACGGCGATTTTCGGGCAGCGCTCGACCGCCCATGGGATGTAGCGGGCGAACTGGATGACGTCGCCATAACCCTGGTCGGCGATGAGGAGCAGCGTGGCGTCCTTGTTCGGCTTGCCGTCCCATTGCGGGCGCTCGGTCGGCGGCAAGAGCGGCGGCGCGTTGGCGAGCTTCATCCGCCACTCGTATTCCTCCCAGCCGCGCTCGAAATCGCCGCGCAGTAGCGAGGCTTCGGCGATGCCGAAATGGGCGCCGGCGAACTCGGGGTTGAGCGCCAGCGCCTTCTCGCCGGCGGCAATCGCCTCGTCGAGTTCGAGGCGGTGGTAATGCAGCACCCCCAGATTGTGGTAGCAGTGGACATCCTGCGGGGCGAGCGTGGCGGCGCGGCGCCCGGCGACGAGCGCCTCGTCGAGCCGGCCCAGCACGCGGTAGATCTCGCAGATGTTGCGATAATAGAGCGCCGCCATCGGCGCCAGCGCGATCGACCGCTCCATCAGCTGCACCGCTTCGCCGACGCGGTCCTGCTTGAAGGCGACGATCCCCATCAGATGCAGCGCCGGGTGGTGCTCGGGCGCCTCGGCGATGACCGTGCGCAGAATGCTTTCGGCTTCGACGAGCCGGCCGGCCTGCTCGTGCTCGGTGGCGAGCTGCGTCAGCTGCGCGATGCGCTGCGCGTCCGTTGCCGGTTGCTGCGGCGCCAGCACTTCAGGCGCGGCCTGGCCCGGCGCCGGTGCGGCGCCGATTTCGATGACCGGCAGCGGCGCGCCGGCGTCGCGCTGCGACTCAGCCAAGGGGATAGCCGAGGCGGGTGATGACCGGTTCGAGGATCGCCGCCGCCGGCTCCAGCTGTTTCCGGTAGTGGCGATAGCGGTAGCGCGAGCGGTCGTAGAGCTTTTCGGTGACCTGGGCATAGCTGGCGGTGCGCGCGTAGCGCCGGTTTTCGTGGAAGGCGAGACAGCGTTCGTCGAACGGCTCGCCGATGAAGTCGAGCATGCGGCGGGTCGCCGTTTCCTGGTCGTCGACGATGTCCTCGTAGCGAACGGGCAGGTAATGCAGCAGCATCTGCCCGCGGTAATGCTCGACCAGCTCCATCGTCAGCGCAAAGTGGCGGGCCGCGGTCTCCAGCGCATACGAGCAATAAAAGCCGTGCGTCAAATGGTTGGAAAACGTCGACAGCACGACATCGAGCGGGTGGCGCAACACGTGGATCATCGGCGAACGCGGGAACAACAGCGCGATGAGGCCGAGATGGGTCTCGTTGAGCGGCATCTTGTCGGTGAACCAGGCGGCGCCCGGCTCGACGATGCCGAGCTGGCGGACCCGTTCGAGATAATAGTCGCGCAATTCGTCGAGGCCGTGCCGCCGGTCGCCCATCCACAGCTCGGCGAGCGCCTCGGGATAGCTGAGCGGGCTGTTCAGCACCCGCACCATCGCATCGGTGATCTCGTTGATGAACGGCAACTCGTCGCCGGCGGAGATGCGCGGGTGCGCCGACAGCATCTGCTCGACCAGGGTCGTGCCGGAGCGCGGAAAACCGAGGATGAAGATCGGCTGCGCCCGGTCATCGCGCGGCTGCGCGCGCGGCAGGATGGCGAGCCGGGTTTCGGTGAAGAACCCCCTGAGGCGGGTCGCCTGCTGGCGCGCGTGGTCCTCCAGATAGGCCTGCCCGGTCCCTTCGCGGCACAGCCGCTTGCCTTCGGCAAACGCGTCGAACGCCTCGTCGTAGCGGCCGATGCGGTCGAGCAGGCGGCCCTTTTCCAGGAGCTCGTTCGCGCCGAGCCCGGGAGAAGTGCCGTTCGGCTGCGGTGCCATCGTGTCGAGGATGGCCAGCGCCTGCGAGTAGGAGCCGGTACGGCCGTACAGCACCGCGCGGGTGAGAGCGATGCTGGGGTTGTTCGGCATCAGCCGATCGGCGCGATCGAGCAGCTCGCCGGCGCGCTCGACATTGCGGTCGGCCTCCTCCAGCCGGGCCCAGCCGAGCCAGGTCTGCAAGACCTCCGGCGAGGCGGCGGTCGATTCTTCATAGAGTTCGCGCGCCTCTTCCATCCGGCTCTGGTTTTTCAGGTTCCAGGCGAGGTTGGCGAGGACGATCGGATCGCGCGCTCGGGTCAGTTCGAGGACCTTGCGATAGTGGTATTCGCCGATCTGCGGCCGGTTGGCCTCGGTCATGATCATGCCGAGGAGGTTGTGCGATTGCGGGTTCTCGGGGGCGATGCGCACGGCGTTGCGGGCGTGCATCTCCGCTTCGGCGATGGCGCCGCGATTGAACAGCATGATTGTCAGCTCGTGGGTCGCCCACAGCGTGTTGGGGTGGAGCTGCACGATCCGGCGCAGCAGGACCGGCGGGGCGCTCTCCGGCCCCCCGGCCTTGCGGATGCGGTAGAGCAGCGACAGCGCCTCGAGCTGGGAGGGCGCCAGCTCCAAGACTTCGAGGCAGACGCGCTCGGCTTCCTCGACCGCGCCCTGGGCGTGGAGCTGCGCCGCGCGCTGGGCGTTCGGCAAGAGCGGCCGGCTCGCCTCGGCCGGCGGCACCACCGAAAAATCCATCTGGCAGCAGCGCACCAGCCGAAGCCCGCTGCCGCAGGCGCATACCCGCTGATCGACAATCATCGCTTACGTTCTCGCCATCTCCCGGGCGGCAAAAGGACGAGAAAACCGCCGTCCCGTCAACCCGTTCGATCGCCGCCCCCCACCCCAGCCCTCCCCCGCATGCGGGGGAGGGAGTTGTTCGCAGCGCCCCGCGGTATCCCCTCCCCCGCAAGCGGGGGAGGATTAGGGTGGGGTAGGTCAGTTCTCGGGGAAAAAACGGTTTGCTGGGCGCGGCAGGCCGAGGTTTTCGCGGAAGGTTCGGCCCTCGTAGTCGCGGCGGAAGAGACTGCGGCGCTGCAGTTCGGGCACGACGCGGTCGACAAAATCGTCGAGGCCGCCCGGAACCCACGGGAACATGATGTTGAAGCCGTCGCAGGCGCCGCCGAAGAAGTATTCCTCCATCTGGTCGACGATCGTCTTCGGCGTGCCGACCATCGCGAGGCCGCCGTAGCTGCCGGCGATCTGCGCCAACTGGCGCACCGTCAAATTGTCGCGCCGGGCGCGGGCGATGACGCGCTCGCGGCCGCTTTTCGAGGCGTTCGTCTCCGGGATGTCGGGCAACGGCCCGTCGAGGTCGAATTGCCCGGCATCGCAGCCAAGCGCGATCGACAGCGACGCGATGCCACTGTCGGGGTGGACGCGGCTGTCGAGCAGCGCGCGCTTTTCTTTCGCTTCCTCGACCGTGTCGCCGACGACGACGAGGCAGCCCGGCAGGATCTTGATATGGTCCGGGTCGCGGCCGCAGCGCCGGGCGCG
>DASYUS010000487.1:0-4148 GCA_036000945.1 Allostellaceae bacterium | reverse complement strand
GACGCGGCCCTTCGCCTGCCGGGTCGCGGTAATCGCCCCGGCGGCATCCATCAGCGACATGATCCAGCCGCCGAAGATATCGCCGCCCGGGTTGGTGTCGGCCGGCATCGCCAGCGTGCGCGCGGCAAGTTCGCCGCGCGGCTCAGCAGCCCCCGGAGAGAGGGGTTCGCACTCGGTGTCGGGCCACATCGCACGGCTCCCTTGTGGTTGTCGCGGCGCGTCCGTGCCGTGCGATATAGGAAGGAAATGCTGCGACGCAATAATATAAATATGAGCTAAAGAATTGAGGAACGCCTCTTTTATGCCGCAATGCACAAAAGAGGGGCAGACGGCGCATCGGGGACTGCGGCGGCGGTCTACTAGCAGCCTAATGTTTCAAGCGGGCTTCTCACTACCCGCATTTCGAATAGCCGCAGCTGGTGCACTGGTCGCAGTCTTCGAGGCGGATGAGGGCGGCTTCGCCGCATTTCGGGCATTGCCGGAGGCGCGGGCCGCCGGGGCCGAGGCCGCCCGGCGGGAAGCGCGGCACGTTGACCACCTGGGCCTCGATCATCGCCTGCTCCGGGGCGTGCTTCGGCGGCAGGAAGCCGATCTCGATCATGTGGCGCTCGATGACCTCGCCGATCGCGGCCAGGAGCGAGGGGACGTATTTGCCCTCCATCCAGGCGCCGCCCCTGGGATCGAACACCGCCTTCATCTCCTCGACGACAAACGACACGTCGCCGCCGCGGCGGAAGACGGCGCTGATCATCCGCGTCAGCGCCACCGTCCAGGCGTAGTGCTCCATGTTCTTCGAGTTGATGAAGATCTCGAACGGGCGCCGCCTGCCGTCCTGGATGATGTCGTTCAAGGTGATGTAGAGCGCGTGCTCGCTGTCCGGCCAGCGCACCTTGTAGGTCTGGCCGGGCAGCGCCTCCGGGCGCGACAGGGGCTGCGTCATGTAGACGACGCCGCCGGCCTCGTAGACGTCGGCCGGTCGCGACGCCGCCGCCGGCGCCGGCAGCGGCAGCTCGGCCTGGCGTGGGGCCGCGCGCGGCGCCGGCATCGGCGCGTCGGCCGGGGTTTCCGGCCGCGCCTCCAGCACCGCGCCGGTCACCTCGTTCGGCCGGTAGGTCGTGCAGCCCTTGCAGCCCTGCGCATAGGCCTGGAGGTAGACGTCCTTGAAGCGCTCGAAGGCGATGTCGGCCGGCATGTTGATCGTCTTCGAGATCGAGCTGTCGATATGGCGCTGCGCCGCCGCCTGCATGACGAGGTGGTCTTCGGGCGCCAGCGTCTGCGCATCAACGAAATAATCGGGCAATGGCGCGTCCTCGCCCCTGAGGCGGCGGAACAGGCGGTAGGCGTAGTCGCTGACTTCCTCCTCGCGTCGCGTGCCGTCCGGCATCAAGACGTTGCGCGTGTAGCGGAAGGCGAAGACCGGCTCGATCCCGGACGACACGTTGTCGGCAAACAGCGAGATCGTGCCGGTCGGCGCGATCGCCGACAAATGCGAGTTGCGGATGCCGTCTTTGGCGATCGCCGCGCGGATCTCGGGGTCGAGCGCGGCCACCGTCTCGCCGGCGAGGTACTTGTTGCGGTCGAACAGCGGGAAGGCGCCCTTCTCGGCGGCGAGCGCGGCCGAGGCGAGGTAGGCGGCGCGCTCGATCGCGCCGAGCCACTCCTCGGTCGCGGCGACGGCCTCGGGCGCGCCGTAGCGCAGCCCGCACATGATCAAGGCGTCGGCAAGCCCGGTGACGCCGAGGCCGATGCGGCGCTTCTGCCTGGCCTCCTCCTGCTGCTGCGGCAGCGGGAAGCGCGAGATGTCGATGACGTTGTCCATCATCCGCACGGCGTCCGGCACCAGCGCCGCGAGGCGAGCCGTATCGAGCCGCGCCTCTGGGGTGAACGGGTTGTCGACAAACCGCGCCAGGTTCAATGACCCGAGGAGGCAGGCGCCGTAGGGCGGCAGCGGCTCCTCGCCGCACGGGTTGGTCGCGCTGATCTGCTCGCAATACCAGAGGTTGTTGCGGCGGTTGATGCGGTCGATGAAGATGACGCCCGGCTCGGCATAGGCGTAGGTCGCCCGCATGATCTTGTCCCACAGCTCGCGCGCCGGGAGCACCTTCGCCACCGTGCCGCCGAACGAAAGCTGCCAGGGCTGGTCGTCGGCGACCGCCTGCATGAAGGCGTCGGTCGCCAAGACCGAAAGGTTGAACATGCGGAGCCGGCCGGGCTCGCGCTTCGCCTCGATAAAGGCCTCGATGTCGGGATGCTCGCACGACAGCGTCGCCATCATCGCGCCGCGACGATAGCCGGCGCTCATGATCGTGCGGCACATCGCATCCCAGCAGTCCATAAAGGAGAGCGGCCCCGAGGCGTCGGCGCCGACGCCGTGCACCGGCGCCCCCTTGGGCCGCAGCGTCGAAAAATCGTAGCCGATGCCGCCGCCCTGCTGCATCGTCAGTGCCGCCTCGCGCAGATGGGCGAAGATGCCGCCCATGTCGTCGGGGATCGCCCCCATGACGAAACAGTTGAAGAGGGTCACCTCACGCCCGGCGCCAGCCCCAGCGACGACCCGGCCGGCCGGCAGGAACTGGAAATCGCTCATCGCCGCGTAAAAGCGCTCGGCCCAGCGCTCGGGCTCCGTCTCCGGCGCCGCGAGGGCGCGGGCGACGCGGCGCCAGGTATCCTCGATCGTCTTGTCGATCGGCTCGCCGGCGATGGCGCCGTTGGCCGGCCCGCGGAGCCGGTACTTCATGTCCCAGATCTGCTGCGAGATCGAGGCGACGGTGGGCATTCGGTAGATTTCCCTTCAAATTCCCGCCCGGCGATTATGCCACCCTCCGTCGGGCAAAGCACGCGCGTTCCAGCTTCGTTCGCCCATTGCGGACCCCTGTCGTGGCTGTCCGCACCTGTGGTAGGCTCTGTCTCATGCCCGATGGTGCGCTATACGACGACGATTTCTACGCCTGGACGCAGGAACAGGCGGCATTGCTGCGCCGCTTGCCTGTCGTCAGCAACCGCCTCGATGCCGAGATGATCGCCGAGGAGATCGAAGACTTGGGCAAGAGCGAACTGGACACCGTCTAGTCGCTTTGCGAGCACATCATCGAGCACCTGCTCAAACTGGAATACGCGGGGCTCCCTGAACCGGCACGTCACTGGCGCCAAGAGATTGTCGACTGGCGGCTGCAGCTGGAACGAAAGCAAACCCGCAGCATCATCGCCAAATTGGACCTTGCCGACCGGTATCGCTCAGCGCTGCGGCTGCTGCGTGACTTGGAACAGGACGTGCCGGGGTTCCTGGCGCGGCTGCCGGCAGAATGCCCCTATTCGCTCGATCAGATACTCGGCAGCGCCGAGGAGGATTGGTTTCCGGCGCCGCGCTCCCCCGCATCCTGATCCGCCGCAGCCTCGCGTTCGAGCGCCGCGGTCGCGGCTTCGATGCGGGTTTCGAGTTCGGCCATCATCTCGCGGCGCGGCAGGCCCGGGGCGATCGGTTCGAGGAATTGGAGGACGATCCGGCCCGGCCGCTTGAGAAAGCTGCGGCGGCCCCAATAGAGCCCGGAATTGACTGCGGCCGGGACCACCGGGAGATCGAGCGCGCGGTAGAGCGCGGCGACCCCCGGCTGGTAGAGGCGGTGGCGGCCGGGCGCAGTGCGTGTCCCTTCCGGGAAGATCACCACCTTCCGCCCCGCTGCCGCCACCCGGCTCGCCGCCGCCACCATGTGGCGCAGCGCGCCGGCGCCGCCCTGCCGGTCGATCGCGATCGAGCCGGCACGCCGGGCGTACCAGCCGTAAAACGGCACGAGGAGCAGCTCGCGTTTGATTACCACCGCAGGATCGCCGAGCACGACCGGCAGGATCAGCGTGTCCCAGGCCGATTGGTGCTTCATCGCGACGATCGCGGGGCCGGGCGGCAGGTGCTCGAGGCCGCGGATTTCGCCGTCGAGCCCGACGATCGCCCTCAAGAGGGCGAGCACGCATCGCGCCCAGAGCCGTCCGAAGCGCATCACCCAGCGGCGCGGTGCGACGAGCAGCGGCAGGCCGGCGACGCCGAGCAGCGCCGTCACGGCAAAGAACGCGATGTTGAAGAGGAGGGCGCGCAGCCCGCTCATCGCCGCGCCTCCGGCGCCGCGGCGGGCCGCGGGGCTCCGGCGTTGAACCCC
>DASYUS010000486.1:0-2358 GCA_036000945.1 Allostellaceae bacterium | reverse complement strand
GAAGCGCGTCCCCTCTCCCCGCTGGCGGGGAGAGGGACAGGGTGAGGGGCAACGATGGGCGGAGCCGGCGCCGCTGCTGCGCGCCGGGCTGTACTGGCCGGGCCAGGCAATGCCGAGCCTCAACGACATTGCTGCGGCGTGGCGCGGCGAGGCGGGTGTCGTGCCGGTCATCTTCTATCGGGCGTTGGTTCAATCGGGCAACACGGCGCCGGTTGATGCGCTGATCCAGGCGCTGTGTGCGCGCCGGCTGCGGCCGCTCCCGGTCTTTGTTCACAGCCTCAAGGGGCCGGAAGCCGCGGCGCTGCTGACTGACGCGTTTGCCGCCTATCGGCCCGACGTGATCCTCAATTCGACCGGGTTTTCGGTGGCGGCCGCCGGCGGACGCGATCCGCTGCAGGCCGATTGTCCAGTGTTGCAGGTCGTCTTTTCCGGCGGCGACGAGGAGTCGTGGCGCGCCGGCACGCGCGGTCTCGGCCCGCGCGACCTGGCGATGAACGTGGCTCTGCCCGAGATCGACGGCCGCATCCTCGCGCGCGCGGTGTCGTTCAAGGAACCCCTCGGCCGCGACCCGGAGACCGAGGCCGATCTGGTCGGCTACCGCCCGGTGGCGGACCGGGTCGCCTTCGTCGCCGACCTCGCGCGCAACTGGGCGCGGCTGCGCAGGAAGCCGCCGGCCGAGCGGCGGGTCGCGATCATCCTCGCCAACTACCCGAACCGCGACGGCCGCATCGGCAACGGCGTCGGGCTCGACACGCCGCAATCGGCGGTCACGATCCTGCGCGCGCTGCACGCGGCCGGTTACCGCACCGGCGAGCTGCCGGAAGACGCCTCGGCATTGATGGCACGCCTCCTCGCCGGCCCGACCAACGCGCAGCCGCACGCGCCAGCCACGGAGACGCTGTCCCTCGCCGAATATTCGTTCGTCTTCGGGAGCCTTCCCGCCTCCGTCCAAGAGCGCGTGGCCGAGCGCTGGGGCGCTGCCGAGGGCGATCCGTTCTTCCGGCCGGGCCGGGTCGATTGCGGGCATATTGCCATCCTCGGCTTCGTCAGCGGCAATGTCGCGGTGCTGATCCAGCCGGCGCGCGGCTACAATCTCGACCCGAAAGGCACCTATCACGACCCGGCGCTGGTGCCGCCGCATTCCTACTTCGCGGCCTATGCGTGGCTCGCCGACAGCTTCCGCGCCGACGCGGTGATCGACCTCGGCAAGCACGGCACCCTCGAATGGTTGCCCGGCAAGGCGCTGGCGCTGTCGGCGGAATGCTTTCCGGAGGCGGTGCTGGGGCCTCTGCCGCACCTCTACCCGTTCATCGTCAACGACCCCGGCGAGGGCAGCCAGGCAAAGCGGCGGGCGCAGGCCGTCATCATCGACCACCTGACCCCGCCTTTGACGCGCGCCGGCAGCTACGGCCCGCAGGCCGAGCTCGAACGCCTGATCGACGAGTATTACGAGGCCGCGCGTGGCGACCCACGCCGCGTCGCGCCGCTCGCCGCCGAGATTTTGGAGCGCGCGCGGGCTGCGGGCATCGACCGCGATTGCGGCATCGCCGAAGGCGAGGACCGTGCGGTTGCGCTGCGGAAACTCGATGGGTTCTTGTGCGAGCTGAAGGAATTGCAGATCCGCGACGGGCTGCACGTGTTTGGCGAGAGCCCCCGGGGCGAGCGGCTCGACGGACTGCTCGTCGCTTTCGCCCGGACGCGGCGCGGCAGCGGGGCAGAAGCCGAGTCGCTGCTGCGCGCGCTCGCCGCCGATCTCGGCCTCGGCACCGACCCGCTGATGCTCGACCTGGCGGAGCCGTGGTCCGGCCCGCGGCCGGCGGCGCTCGCGGAAAAACCCCCACCCCAACCCTCCCCCGCCTGCGGGGGAGGGGATGATGAAAGTGCGGGGGCGGGAGGCTCAGAAGAACCCTCCCCCGCAGGCGGGGGAGGGTTGGGTGGGGGTTGGCGCACCGCCGGCGACACCGTTGAGCGGCTGGAGGCGTTGGCGCTGCGTTTGGTCTCCGGCGCGGTTCGCCCGGAACCCGAATGGGAAGCCACGCGCGCCGTCCTCGGCTGGGTCGCACAGGGTCTGCGCCCGGCCGTCACCGCGTGCGGCGCGGCAGAGCTCTCTGGCGCATTGGCGGGGCTCGATGGACGCGCCGTCGCGCCCGGCCCGAGCGGGGCGCCGAGCCGCGGCAGGCCCGACGTGCTGCCGACCGGACGCAATTTCTATTCGATCGACACGCGAGCGGTGCCGACTCCGGCGGCCTGGCAGCTCGGCTGGCATTCCGCCGGCCTGCTGGTCGAACGCTACGCCCAGGAGCACGGCCTCTACCCGGCCCGCCTCGCGTTGTCGGCCTGGGGTACGGCCAACATGCG
>DASYUS010000485.1:0-3749 GCA_036000945.1 Allostellaceae bacterium | reverse complement strand
AGATCGTCGTCGTCACCGGTGGCGGCAATGGCATCGGCGCGGCCGCGTGCCGCGCCTTCGCGGCCGCCGGAGCACGGGTCGCGGTGGTCGACCGCGACGGCGCCGCTGCCGAGCGGGTGGCCGCCGAGATCGCCGCCGGGGCGCAGGGGCATGCCCTCGATGTCGCCGACGGTCCGGCCTTTGCCCGGCTCGCCGCGGATATCGCGGCCCGAGAGGGCGGCATCGACGTCCTGGTCAACTGCGCCGGGACGATCACCCGCCAGACGATCGCCGCGATGCCGGTGGCCGATTGGGACCGGGTCATCGCGGTCAATCTGCGCGGCCCCTTTAACACCACCCAGGCGGTCATCACGCACATGAAGAAGCGCGGCGGCGGCGCGATCGTCAACATCGCCTCGATCGCCGGGCGGCGCATCTCGTTCGGCGGCGGGGCGAATTACAGCGCGTCGAAAGCGGGGCTCCTCGGCTTCACCCGCCACGCCGCCTACGAACTGGCGCCCGACCGGATCCGGGTCAACGCCGTCTGCCCCGGGCCGACCGCAACGGCGTTCGGCGGCGGCCAGATCCCTTCAGCCGAGCGCAAGGCCGAACGCTCCGCCAAAATCCCGCTGGGCCGCATGGTCGAGCCCGAGGACATCGCCGATGCAGTCCTGTTCCTTGCCAGCGACCTGGCGCGCATGTGCACCGGCATCGCCCTCGATGTCGATGGCGGCGTCTTGATCAGCAACGACGTGCCCTACGACGAATATTTCGCCCGCGCGCGATAGCTAGTGTTTCACTTGATCCGTTTCGCGGTGTCGTCATTCCGGCCGGAGCGCAGCGGAGAGCCGGAATCCAGGGGCCGCAGCCTCGGCGCTTGCCCCTGGATGCCCGCTTTCGCGGGCATGACGGGAAGGAATGAAGCCTCAGAATCAGTACACTACCGCAGCTTCGTATAGGGATAGATCATGTCGCCGGTCTTGTACCTGGCCGGCGCGAGGATCGTCACCGTCTTCGGCTCGCGGAACTGCTCGACGTCGTGCCCCTTGATGCTGTGATATTGCACCCAGATCGGCCGTGCCTCGGTCCACTCGCCTTCCGGGCCGAAGGAAATGTCGCCGACGATCGTGTGGAACGGGTGAATGTGCATGTATTCGGCGAGCTTGTCGTTGTCGAGGGTCTTTGCCCCTGCGACGGCATCACCGAGAACCTGCAATTCGGCGTAAGCAAACGGCGGCAGGAAATAGCCCAGCAGGTCGACCCCCTCGGCCGGTGCCTTTGCCTGATATTTCTTGATGAAATCCATGACGCCGGGGAATTGCATCGTCGGGACCGGCTCCCACAGGTCGACATTGGTGACGCCGTTGGCCGCCTCGCCGAGCTGCATCTTGATCGCCGCCGCTTGCAGCCCGGCCAGGCCGCCGCCGAGCATGTTGGTTTTCAGCCCGACCTCGCCGACCGCCCGCAGAAACCCGACGGTGTCGGACGGATAGGAGGAGAGATAGACCATATCCGGCTGAGCCGCCTGGATGGCGCGGACGATCGGCGTGAAATCAACCGTGGTCGGCGGATAGGCCCGGTCGTAAACGACGGCGACGCCGGTCCGCTTGGCGTGCTGGCGGGCGCTTTCGGCGGCCTTATGCTGGAACTCGGCATCGGTGGCGATGATCGCCACCGTCTTCGGCTTCGGGTTCTGCGCCGCCGCCAGGTCGAAATAGCCCTCGGCGAAGGTTTTCACCGGCTCCGGACCGAACGGCAGCATCGAGAAGTATTTGGGATAATGAAACTGGTCGTTGGCCGCCAGGGCGAACAGCCCGAAGAATAGGCGCTTCTTCTGGATCGCGACCGGCATCGCCGGCACGACGAGGTTGGTGCCGTAACTCGACACCAGGAGGTCGACCTTGTCGACGTCGATCAACTTCGTATAGATGCCGGGGACCAGAGCCGGGTTGCTCTGGTCGTCGTAATAGACGAGCTTGACCGGCCGGCCGAGAAGGCCGCCCTTGGCGTTGATCTCCTCCTCCCAGATCTTGAAGGCGAGAAGCCCGGTCTTGCCGACGACGGCGAACGGGCCGGTCAATTCCATGCTGAAGCCGATCTTGATCGGCTCGGCCGCATGCGCCGGAACCCCTCCCCACAGCAGCGCTGCCGCCACGGCTGCGGCGGAGAGCGCGCGTCTCATGTGCTTCATGGCGACAACTCCCCCTTGTTTGGGAACAGAGTAGATGCCCGTGACGCCGGCCGCAAACAGAGCCAACTGGGTGGAGGCCCCGCGGCGGCGGACGGGCTTGTCTTCGGGAGCCGGAGGGGAAACAGTAGCGGCCTGCCGCCAGGAGCGTCCCATGCCGAAATTCGCCGCCAATCTGAGCATGATGTACCAGGAGATCGGCTTTCTCGACCGGTTCGATGCGGCGGCGCGCGCCGGTTTCAAGGGGGTCGAGTTCCTCTTCCCCTACGATCATCCGCCCGAGGCGATCGCCGAGCGGCTGGAGCGCAATCGCCTGACGCTGGCGCTGTTCAACACGGTGCCCGGAGATTGGGCCGGCGGCGAGCGCGGCCTCGCCGCGCTGCCCGGGCGCGAGCAGGAGTTCCGCGACGGCGTCGACAAGGCGATCGTCTACGCCCGGGCCACGAAGTGCCCGCTCCTTCACACGATGGCCGGGCTGTGGCCGGAGGGCCGCGACAGGGCAGAGGGCGAGCGCGTCTACATCGACAATCTGCGCTGGGCCGCCGACCGGGTCGCGACGGCCGGCCTCACCGCCGTCATCGAGCCGATCAACACCCGCGACATCCCCGGCTATTTCCTCAATTACTCGAGCCAGGCGCTGGCGATCATCGAGCGCGTCGGCCGGGCCAACCTCAAGCTGCAATTCGACCTCTACCACGCGCAGATCATGGAGGGCGATCTGGCGACCAAGATCCGCGCGGTCGCCGGCCATTACCCGCATGTCCAGATCGCCGGCAACCCCGGGCGCCACGAGCCCGATGTCGGCGAGATCCATTACCCCTATCTGTTCGACCTGTTCGACGAGATCGGCTACGCCGGCTGGATCGGCTGCGAATACCGCCCGAAAGGCGACACGGCGGCGGGCCTCGGCTGGGCGAAGAAGTACGGGATCGGCTGACTAACAGGACACACAAACAACACGCATTCCCGGCGAAAGCCGGGATCCACTTTCGAGCCGTTCGGTATGTTGATCCGTGGGTCCCGGCTTTCGCCGGGAATGCGGTTTTTTTAGTTGCGGGAAAAATTGGAGCCTGACATGCGCATCGTCATCACCGGGGGGTGCGGGTTTCTCGGGCGGCGGGTGGCGATCCGCCTGCTCGAACAGGGGAGCGGCCTCGGGCCGGTCGACGAGCTGGTGCTCTTCGACAACGCTGCGCCGGCCCTGCCCCTGCCCGGGGACAGCGGCGTGCGGCTCGTCACCGGCGACATCGCCGACCGGGACACCGTGGCGCGGCTGATCGGCCCCGGCACAGATGCGGTGTTCCACCTCGCCGCGATCGTCAGCGGCGAAGCGGAGGCCGACACCGAGCTCGGCTACCGGGTCAACCTCGACGGCACCCGCGCGGTGCTCGACGCCTGCCGTGCGCTCGGCACCGCGCCTCGCGTTGTCTTCGCCAGTTCGCTCGCGGTTTATGGCGGCGCCTTGCCGCCGCTGGTCGGCGACGACACCGCGCTGACGCCGCAGACCTCGTACGGGACGCAAAAGGCGATCGGCGAGCTCTTGGTCAACGACTACAGCCGCAAGGGTTTCATCGACGGGCGG
>DASYUS010000484.1:0-13241 GCA_036000945.1 Allostellaceae bacterium | reverse complement strand
ATCAGCATCCCTGCGTCGCCGCCGGCCAGCTGCTGCCACACTTCCTCGGTGATGAACGGCATCAGCGGGTGCAAGAGGTGCAGCGTCTGCGCCAATACCCAGGCGGTCGTCGCCTGGGTTTCGGCGCGCGCCGCGGCGTCATCGCCTTGCAGGATCGGCTTGGTGAATTCGAGGTACCAGTCGCAAAAGCTGCCCCAGAGGAAATGGTAGAGATGATGCGCCGCCTCGTCGAAGCGGAAGGCTTCGAGCGCGCCGGTCACCGCGACGGCGCACTGGCGCGTCGCGCCGGCGATCCAGCGGTTGACGGTCAGGCGACTGCCGCGCGGGTCGAAACCCGGCACCGGCCGGCAGCCGTTCATCTCGGCGTAGCGGGCGGCGTTCCACAGCTTTGTCGCGAAGTTGCGCGAGCTTTCGACCCGGCTCTCGGCGAGCTTGATGTCGCGCCCCGGTGAGGCAAGCGCGCCCAGCGTAAAGCGCAAAGCATCGCAGCCGTAGCGATCGATCAGCTCCAACGGGTCGATGATGTTGCCGCGCGATTTCGACATCTTTTGGCCGCGCTCGTCGCGCACCAGCGCGTGGATGTAGACCGTGCGGAACGGCACATCGCCCATGAAGTGCAGCCCCTGCATCATCATCCGGGCGACCCAGAAAAAGATGATGTCGAAGCCGGTGACGAGCACGTCGCCCGGATAGTAGCGCTTCAGCTCCGGCGTTTCGTCGGGCCAGCCGAGCGTCGAAAACGGCCATAGCCCCGAGGAGAACCACGTGTCGAGCACGTCCTCGTCTTGCCGCAGCGCGACGTCGCGGCCGTAATGCCCAGCCGCCGCGCGCACTGCCTCCGCTTCGCTCTCGGCGACGAACACGCGGCCGTCCGGGCCGTACCACGCCGGGATCCGGTGGCCCCACCACAATTGCCGCGAGATGCACCACGGCTGGATGTTGCGCAGCCATTCGAAAAACGTGTTTTCCCATTGCCGTGGCACGAACTGGGTGCGCCCGCTCTCGACCGCTTCGATCGCCGGTCCGGCCAGTTCGGCGGCGTTGCAGAACCACTGGTCGGTCAGCCACGGCTCGATCACCTCGCCCGAGCGGTCGTGGTGCGGCAGCTTCAGTACGTGATCCTCGATCTTCTCGATCAGCCCCGCCGCTTCGAGGTCGGCGACGATCTTTTTGCGCGCGTCGAAGCGCAAGAGGCCGCGATAAGCTTCCGGCGCGTTGTCGTTGAGCCGCGCGTCCCGGTCGAAAATGTTGACCAACGGCAGGCCGTGCCGCTCGCCGACCTTGAAGTCATTGAAATCATGCGCCGGGGTGATCTTGACCGCGCCCGAACCCATCTCTGGGTCGGCGTATTCGTCGGCCACGATCGGGATGAGTCGGCCGACGAGCGGCAGGCGCACCTGCTTGCCGACCAGGTCGGCGTAGCGTGCATCGCCCGGAGGCACCGCGACGCCGGTGTCGCCTAGCATCGTCTCCGGCCGCGTTGTCGCGACGACGATATGGCGGCCGGGCGCGCCCTCGATCGGATAGCGGATGTGCCAGAGATGGCCGCGGGTCTCGCGCTCGTCGACCTCGAGATCCGAGATCACCGTGTGCATTACCGGGTCCCAGTTAACCAGGCGCTTGTCGCGGTAGATCAGCCCTTCGCGGTACAGCGCGACGAACACCCGCCGCACCGCCGCCGAGAGGCCGGCATCCATCGTGAAGCGCTCGCGCGCCCAATCGGCCGAGGCGCCGAGGCGGCGCAGCTGGTTGGTGATCGTGCCGCCGGACTCGGCCTTCCATTCCCAGACCCGCTCGATGAATTTCTCGCGGCCCAGCGCATGCTTGTTGATCTGCCGCTCGGCGAGCTGGTTGCCGACGACGATCTCGGTCGCGATCCCGGCGTGGTCGGTGCCGGGCTGCCACAACGCGTCGCGCCCGCGCATGCGCTCGAAGCGAATGAGGATGTCCTGCAGGGTAAAGGTCAGCGCGTGCCCCATGTGCAGGCTGCCGGTGACGTTCGGCGGCGGCATCATGATCGTGTAGGGCCGCTTTCCGCTCGCCGGGTCGGCGGTAAAGCAGCCGGCGCGCTCCCACGCCTCGTATTGGCGGGTCTCTACGCTCTGGGGGTGGTAGGTCTTGTCCAGCATGGCCCAGCCGTCAGCAGCGAAAACTCGCTGCCAAGCTAGGCAAGTCCGCGGCGATTTGCCAGCGCAACGGCGGGCGCTAGTCCTTCAGCCCGCCGCCGAAACCCAACCACTTGTCTTTGACCTGCTTGTAGTGACGCTCCATGTCATAGAGCTTCACCGGCAGCTTCAGGTGCGGCGCGATCAGCCGGCCGGTGACCGCGGCCAGGTTGAACTCCTGCAACGCCGCATCGTGCTGGGCGGTGACGAGCTGCTGCTGGGTGGTGAACAGCTGCTGCTCGGCGATCAGCACGTCGAGGACGGTGCGCGAGCCGACAAGCGCCTCCTGCTGGGTGCCTTCGAGCGCGATCTGCGCCGCCTTCACCGCGGCGCTGAACGAGGCGATCGCTGCGCGTGCCGCGTGCAACGTCTCCCAGGACGAGGTGGCATTCTGCATCGCGGTTCGGCGCGCTTCGTCGAGCTGGCTGCGCTGGAAGCCGACGGCCTGCTGCGCCGCGCGGGTCTGCGCATAGATCCTGCCGCCTTCATAAAGCGGCATCGTCAGCTGGGCGCTGATCGAGGCCGAGTCCTGGCGGGCATTGCGGAACGAAAAAGACGAACCGAAGCTGCGATTGAGATCGCCGACGATGCTGATCTGCGGCAACAGCTGCCCGCGTATCTGATCGACGGTGTCGCGTGCCGCCAGTTCAGAGAATGCGGCTTGGATCACCGTCGGGTTGTCGCGCATCGCCAGGCTCAGGGCTTCATCGCGGCTCACCGGCAAGACCGGCCGCTCGCGCGGCATGACGAGCCGGCCCGGCGGGTGACCGACGGCATGCGTATATCCGGCCCGGCTGCCCTCCAAAGTCCCTTCCGCCGCGATCCGCTGCGCCGTGGCTTGCGCCAGCGAGGACTCGGCCTGCGCGACATCGGTGCGCGTCACTTCGCCGACGCGGAAGCGGTCGCGCGTCGCATCGAGCTGCTTCTTCAAGACTTGCTCGTTGCTGCGCGCGACCTCGACCAATGTCTGGTCCCGGACGACATCGAGATACGCCCGGGCAACCGATTGCAGCACCGTGGTTTCGACCCCCAGTGTTTCCGCCCGGATCGCGTGCACCGTGTTGATCGCCTGCCGGGTCTGCGCCTCGGTCTGGCCGCCGCGATAGAGCGGCTGGGTCACCCGCAGATCGAGCGACCGGTTGACAAAGCTGGCAAACTGCGTCGGCGTCGTACAGGTCGTCCCGGCCGGGCCGTTGCACGGACCCTGAACCTGACCGAAGATGCCGGTGGTGTTTACCCCCGGCTGCTCGACACCGGCGCGCGTGAACCCCGCATTTCCGGTAAAGGTGACGGTCGGCCGCCACCCGGACAGGGCCTGCGGCACCTGCTCGTCGGTGGCGCGCAGCTTGGCGCGCTCTGCCAAAAGCAGCGGGTTGTTGTTGTAGGCATAGGCGAAGGCCTCGGTCAGCGTCTGCGCCGAAGCAGGGACCGCGGCGATGAGCAGCACCAGCGCGAATCCGGTGACCCGGCGCGTTGCTCTCCAAGGCAACCGTCCGCTTCCGTGGCGCTCCCTAGGCTGCGGCATTCACCCCCTCAGAACACAAAGCCGGGCTTCGCGACAAAGCCCGGAAGCAACCGAGTCGCGGCGTCGAACATAACGCGTTGCGCAAGCCCTTCGCCAGTCCGCGTTATCAAGGTCGCGCGCCCAAGGCAGGGGTGCGGCCGCAAAACCACAACCAGATGCCCGCCTTCGGCCAGCTGGCCGGTGATTTCCGCGGGGATCGCCGCAACCGCGCCGCCGAACAGGATAACGTCATAGGGGGAACGCTGGCGGTAGCCGAGATGCAGCGGAGCCTCGACATAGCCGACCGAGGCGATACGGTGATCGACCAACGCCGACCGTCCGATTCGCGCGAGTTCGTCGTTGTCCTCCAGCGCCACGACGTTGCGCGCCAAGACCGACAACAGCGCCGCCTCGTAGCCGACCCCGGCGCCGACGACGAGCGCGGTGTGCTTCGGCTCGACCATCGCCGCCTGCAACAGGCGGGCCGCCACCATAGGCTGCATCAAATGGCGGCCGCCGCCGAGCGGCAGGTCGTCGTCGACATAGGCGAGGCCGTGCAGCTTCTCGGGCAGGAACAGCTCGCGGCGGATGCGCATGAACGCGCCGATCACCCGCCCGTCGGTCACCTTGTTGGGGCGCAGCTGGCTCTCGATCATCTTGACGCGCGCGGCGTCGTAATCGGTCATCGCATCACCGCAGAGGCCCTCCTGCCAGGCGTTCGCAGCGTCCGGCGCGGCCTTATATCGGTGTCCCGCGGCAACCACAATCATTCGCGCGGCATCGCTGGGTCACCCAGCACGCGAACCAGCTGGCCCGGCGGCAGGCCTGCCAGCAGCTCGGCAGCGGTCAGCCCGAGCCGTGGATGGCGCCAGAGGGGGGCGATCTCGGCCAAGGGCGCGAGCACGAAACGGCGCTCGTGCAGGCGCGGATGCGGCAGCACGAGGTGCGGGGTCGCGCACTGAAGGCCATCGTAATCGAGCAGGTCCAAGTCGAGCGTGCGAGCGGCGTTGCGCACGCCGCGCCGCCGGCCGAACCGGGTCTCCAGCGCCAACAGCGCATCGAGCAGCGCGGGCGCCGCCAAGGGAGTCGCGACCGCGGCGACGGCATTGACGTACCACGGTTGTCCCGACGGCGGCACCGGCTCCGACAGGACCCAGCGCGAGCGCAACAGCAAGTCGACGCCGATCATCGGCAGTTGTGCAAGCGCCGCCGCCGCCGTGTCTTGCGGCGAGGCGAACCCGGGCGCCGCGAGATTGCTGCCGATCCCGACAAGGATCACCGAAAGCCGCTCCGGGTTTCACTCCGGAGTGCGCCGCGCTTGACGGCCCATCTCTCGCGCAGGACAATAACCGGCATTTTTCAATCGTGCTGGGGTTTCCGATGAATTTCTATCCAGAAGAACGCATTGCGATATTCATTGACGGGGCCAATCTCTATTCCGCCGCCCGCGGCTTGGCGTTCGACATAGATTACAAGCGCTTGCTCGATCTCTTTCGGTCGAAAGGGCGCTTGATGCGCGCATTCTATTATACGGCGTTGATCGACGATCAGGAATACTCGCCGATCCGGCCCCTCGTCGATTGGCTGGACTATAACGGCTACACCATGGTCACCAAGCCGACCAAGGAATTCACCGACGCGATGGGGCGCCGCCGCATCAAGGGCAACATGGACATCGAGCTGGCGATCGACATGCTCGAAATGGCCGAGCACATCGACCACGCGGTCTTGTTTTCCGGCGACGGCGATTTCCGCCGCCTCGTCGAGGCGGTACAGCGGCGCGGCGTGCGCGTGTCGGTGGTGTCGACAATCCGCTCGACGCCGCCGATGGTCTCCGACGATCTGCGCCGCCAGGCCGACAGCTTCATCGAGCTGCAAGAGTTGGCGCCAAGCATCAGCCGCAACCACCACCCCCGCGACGAGTTCGCTCCGCGGCCGCGCGCCGAGCCGATCGAGACCGCGTGACCGCCGCGGCGCCGGACCGCGATTGCCCGCTCTGCCCGCGGCTCGCGGCGTTTCGCATGGCGCAACGGCTGGCGCATCCGGACTGGTTCAACGCCCCCGTCCCGTCGTTCGGCGACGAGCGGCCGCGCGTGCTGATCGTTGGCCTGGCGCCCGGCCTGCGCGGCGCCAACCGCACCGGGCGCCCGTTCACCGGCGATTTCGCCGGTGACCTGCTCTACCGCACGCTCCTGAAATTCGGTTTCGCCACCGGCAGGTACGACGCCCGCCCGGATGACGGGCTCACCCTGCGCCGCCTGCGCATCGTCAACGCGGTCCGCTGCGTGCCGCCGCAGAACCGGCCGGAACCATCGGAAATCGCCGCCTGCGGCCGGTTTCTCGCCGCCGAGCTGGCCGCCTTGCCGAGCGCCGAGGCCATCCTCGCGCTCGGTTCGATCGCGCACAACGCGGTGCTGGCGGCGAAGGGGCTGCGCCGCGCTCGCTATCCGTTCGCCCACGGCGCGACGCACGAGCTACCGGACGGCATCGTGCTCGCCGACAGCTACCACTGCTCGCGACTCAACA
This sequence comes from Allostellaceae bacterium, assembly GCA_036000945.1. GTDB lineage: Bacteria > Pseudomonadota > Alphaproteobacteria > ATCC43930 > CGMCC-115725 > DATARH01. The sequence goes on along the minus strand of DASYUS010000484.1, from coordinate 7,046 downwards.
CCAACACCGGCCGGCTGACGGAAGCGATGTTCGAGGCGGTGATCGCCGCCCTCGCCGAGCGGGTTGCCGGACCGGGCGTTACAGGTCGCGCGCGCGCATGATCCGCGCGCGGCTGCGCTGCCAGTCGCGGTCGCGCTCGGCCTGGCGCTTGTCGGCCTTGCGTTTGCCATGGGCGAGGCCGAGTTCGACCTTGGCGCGGCCGCGCTCGTTGAAATAGATCGACAGCGGCACGAGCGTCACCCCTTCGCGGCGGATCGCGCCCAGGAGCCGGTCCATCTGCTTCCGGTGCAAGAGCAGTTTGCGCGGCCGGCGCGGCTCGTGGCTGAAATGCGAGGCGGCCTTGTATTCCGGGATGTTGGCGTTGACGAGGTAGAGTTCGCCGCCGGCTTCGTCGGCATAGGCTTCGGCGATGCTGGCGCCGCCCTGGCGCAGCACCTTGACCTCGGTGCCGCGCAGCACGAGCCCGGCTTCGAGCCTGTCCTCGATCAGGTAATCGTGGCGGGCGCGGCGGTTCTGCGCGGCGTAACGGTCGGTCGCCCGCATTGTGGCTGCTCATCCTTGCCCCTCTCCCGCAATGCGGGAGAGGGAGGGGCCCACGCCGCTGGCGTGGGAGGGTGAGGGTTGGTACGCCGGCAGCACCCTCACCCGCCTCGCTGCGCTCGGCACCCTCTCCCGCGGGGCTATCAGTTGATCAGCCCGGCGCCGCGCATTGCGGCTCGCACCTTGTCCTGCGTCTCGGGTGTCGTCTGCCACAGCGGCTGGCGCACCTCCGGGGTGCACCGCCCCAACAGCGAGGCGGCGAATTTGACCGGCGCCGGGCTCGTCTCGACAAACAGCGCATCGTGCAGCGGGATGAGCCGCTCGTTGATCCGCCGCACCGTTGCCACGTCGCCCTTCTGCCAGGCCACGTGCATTTCCGAGCAAAGCCCCGGCGCGACATTGGCCGTCACCGAGATGCAGCCGTCGCCGCCCTGCGCGAGATAGGCGACCGCAGTCGCGTCCTCGCCCGACAGCAGGGAGAACTCGCCGCCGATCTCGACGCGCATCCTGAGCGGCCGGGCAAGGTCGTTGGTCGCGTCCTTGACCCCGACGATGTTGGGCAGCTTGGCCAGCCGCGCCATCGTCGCGTTCGACATGTCGACCGCGCTGCGGCCGGGGATGTTGTAGATGACGATCGGCAGGTCGACCGCATCGTGCACCGCCTTGAAATGCTGGTAGAGGCCCTCCTGCGTCGGCTTGTTGTAATAGGGGCAGACGATGAGGGCGGCATCGGCGCCGGCCTTTTTCGCAACCTTCGTCGCATGGATCGTATGGCTGGTCGAGTTGAAGCCGGTGCCGGGGATGACCGGCGCCCTGCCCTTCGCCACCTCGACGGTCATCGTGATGAGGCGTTCCTGCTCGTCGTCCTCGAGCGCCGGGCATTCGCCGGTCGTGCCGATCGGCACCAGCCCGTGCGTCCCCTGGCCAATCTGCCAGGCGACGTGTTCCTGAAAGGCAGGTTCGTCGACCGCGCCGTTGCGGAACGGGGTGATCAACGCGACAAACGACCCCTTGAACATGGTTTCCTCCCAGCCTCGGCCGCGGCCCGATTCGCACGCCCAGACGCACGATAGACCCGGCCGCCCCCCGCTTCAACAGAACCGATCGGCAGCGGCTCAGCGATCGGCTCGCCTGGTTGTTACAGACCGTTACGTATAGCTTGCCCGGCGGGACAAAAATCCGTAGAGACAGAACCTCCTGCCTTGACGATCGAAGGAGCCCCCGGCGTTGTTCCCGGCATCCCGCCTGTTTTTTGTCGCGCTGCTCGGTCTTGCCGCGCCGATTGCGAGCCCCCGCGCCGATAGCGACGGTGCGGCCCTCTCGGCGATCGCCGCCGCGCGCGGCGGCGACTGGGCCCAGGCCTATTCGCAAGTCGGGCAGAGCCGCGACCCGCTCGCGGCGAAAATCGTCCATTGGCTCGATTACACGCGGTCTAGCCCGGGCGGGCGGTTCGCCGAGATCGCCGGGTTCATCGAAGAGAACCCGGATTGGCCCCACCAGAAGGTGCTGCTTCGTCGCGCCGAGGAGGCCCTCTCGGGTGAAGACGACAACACCGCCGCCGACTGGCTGAAGCGCCACCCTCCGGTGAGCGGCGCCGGCCGGGCGCGGGCCGCCGAGATTCTGATCAACCGCGGCGACGTTACGGCCGGCACCGCGGCGCTGCGAGCGGCCTGGATCGACGGCGATTTCACCGCCGCCGGGGAGCGCGCCCTGGCGGCGCGGTTTACCGCGACGCTGCGCCCGGAAGACCACCAGAAGCGGCTTGATCAGCTGCTGTGGGACGGCAATGCCGAGGCGGCGCGCCGCCTCCTGCCACTGGTTCCAGCCGATTACCGCGCAGCGGCGGAGGTGCGCCTAGCGCTGGCGGCCGACGCGAAGAACGCCGAGGCGCTGCTGGCGCAGGTCCCGGCGGCGCTGCGCACGGATCCGGGGATCGCCTTCGACGAGGCGCGTTGGCGGCGCAAAAAGGACAGTCTCGACGCGGCGGCGCAACTGCTGCTGGCGCATCCCGACAACCCGGTTCGGCCGGCAGCGTGGTGGGCCGAGCGGATCGTCGTCGCCCGCCGCCTCTTGGCCGGCGGCTTTAACGATCTTGCTTACCGCCTCGTCCAGCAGCATGCAGCCGCCGACGGCAACATCGATGCCGAGGCCGAGTTTTTGTGCGGCTACATCGCGCTGCGCCACCGCAAGGACGCCGCGCTCGCCTTCGATCACTTCGCCCATATGCTGGCCCGCGTCACCACGGCCTACGCCAAGGCGCGCGCCGCCTATTGGGGCGGGCGCGCCGCGGCGACGGCGGGCAAGCCCGAATTGGCGGCAAAGTGGTTTGCCGCCGGCGCTGAGCACATGTCGACATTCTATGGCCAGCTGGCGGCGCACCAGCTCGGCCGCGACGCCCCGCCCCGGCCGGTGCCCGAGCCGCGCCCGGATGCGACTGCGCTCGCCCGGTTCAACGCGGAGGAGCTGGTCCGTGCGGCGCAGCTGTTTTTCGCCGCCGGCGACCGCAACCGCGCGCTCGTCTTCCTGCTGCGGATGGCGGAGAGGGCGAAGACGCCGCTCGATTTCGCGATGCTCGCGTCGCTCGCCGAGTCGCATGGCCGGGTTGACCAGGCGATCGCTGTGGCGCGACGCGCGATCGATGCGGGCATGCCGCTGATGGTACGCGGCTACCCGATCACCGCGCTGCCCGAGGGCGGCATCGCCGAGCGCCCGTTGCTGCTGGCGATCGTCCGCCAGGAAAGCGCCTTTGCGCCCGACGCGCTGAGCCGGGCCGGAGCGCGCGGCCTGATGCAGCTGATGCCGGCAACCGCTGCCGGGGTCGCCCGCAAGCTGGAGGTGCCGTTCTCGCTCGACCGGCTGACCACCGACGGCCTCTACAACGTGACGCTCGGCCGCTCCTACCTCGAACGGCTGATCGACGAATTCGGCGGCTCCTACGCGCTGGCGATCGCCGCGTACAACGCCGGCCCGGGCCGGGTGCGGCAATGGCTGCGCGAATACGGCGACCCGCGCGGCCGGGATATCACGATGGTCGACTGGATCGAGATGATCCCGTTCGGGGAAACCCGCGCCTATGTCCAGCGCGTCATGGAAAACCTGCAGATCTACCGCGGCCAGTCCGGCACCAACGCCGCCGCCTTCTCCCTCGTCGCCGACCTCGCGCGCTGACGCTGCGCGGGAGCGACGCCGCGATCTTCCGGTCCGAAGAGAGATCGCGATCACGCCGCGGCCTGCCCTGGGGGCCGCGTTGCACAGCGATGGGCGGTTCGCTAGTCTCCGCCTCCCGCCGCGGGCAACAGGCGGCGCGGAGGGGTGGCCGAGCGGTCGAAGGCGCACGCCTGGAGAGCGTGTATGGGGGCAACTCCATCGCGGGTTCGAATCCCGCTCCCTCCGCCAGCTACCCATCCGCCGTCATCCGTAGGCGGGCTTAACCGGTAAACGTCGCGAGCCGAGATTGACGGCCTCGGCGGCAGGCCCGCTGCCGCACCCGTCGGCAGTCTCAGCTGAGGCTGCCGGGATAGTCCTGCCAGATACTCGGTTCGAGGCGCAGATGCGTGTCGGCCGGGTAAGTTTCCAGCCAATAGCGTGCGCATTCCGCCGCGGTCGGGTTCCACAGGCTCGGATACTGGCGTAGCTCGGCGAGGAATTCGTCAAGCATTTGCAGCCTATTGGACCAGCCGATGTGCTGCGGGTGCAGGGTCATGTGGAAATAACGGCCGCGCCTATATTGCGCCGCAAACTCGCCGCGCCAGTTGCGCATCAGCGCGTCGGGGTGTTCGAGGCCGGTCCCCTGGCGCGGGAACATCAGAAAGAACTGGTCGTCGAAGTGGTAGTAGTAGGGCAGCGTAAGGAGGGCGCGGCGGCTGGCGAAGTCGCTGACCGAATAATAGGGGATGTCGTCGGCCAGTCCATTGCCGAGATAGTCGTAGCCGACCTCAAGCAAGAGGTCGATCGTGTTGGGGCTGACGGCGCCGACCGCGTATCGGTCGCCCTGCCGCGGCAGCGAGAACCAGCCGGCCGGTTTGCGACCCACGACGTCGGCGAGGATCTCGGTCGTCCGCGTGATGCGCCGCCGCTCCTCATCGCGCTCGAGCCCGCTGACATCCTCGTGCCGGAAGCCGTGTGCGGCGATCTCATAACCCTCGGCGGCGAGCGAGCGCACCAGATCGCGATGGATCTGCGAAATGACAGCCGGGACCGCGCAGGTCGCCCGCATCGCATGCCGGCGAAGGACCTCGCGCAACGCAGCGAGACCCTGGTTCGCGCCGAACAGCGCCTCGGGCGTCGCGAGGTCGGCCGCGGTGACGCCGTCGGCCCCAGACGCGACGCTCAGATCGACGGTGACCGTGACGCAGCAGCGGGCGTCATCCGGCCAGCGAACCTCCGAGTCCGCGAGGCTCCTCTCGTCGGAGATCGTGTAACCTTGTTTCCACGGCATCGTCGTCGTCCTCGCATTCAGAGCGCGCCCGCGCGCGGCGGATGGCGTTCGATGCAGTGGCGCGCCACCTGCTCGCAGGTGGGGAACCACACGCCGGGCAGCGCCTTCATTCGGGCGATCAGCCGGTCGAGCATCGCGATGCGGAGCGCGCGGCCGGACTGGAACGGGTGCATGCAGACATTGAGATAGCCGCCGACGTTGTATTGCTGGCGGAACGCCGCCCACCAGATGTCGCAGACCCGCTCCGGGTCGGCGATCCGTTGCGCCGATGGATCGCTGCCGAGCCAATTGAAGTTGAAGTACATGGCGTCGTCGATGGCGTAGTGCATCGGCAAGTTGACGAGAGCGTTGTTTCCGTCCTCGTCGAACTCGTAATGCGGCCGCTGGTCGGCCGAACCCTCGGACCGATAGATGTACCCGTATTGCCGGAGCAGTTTGGCGGTATGGCTGCTGCGCGTGCCGGCCGGACGGCGGCCGGCGACCCGTTCGAGCGCAGCAACAGTCTTGGCCAGATGATCCTCTTCGAGCGTCCGCTCCTTCGGCACCCGGTGCTCCCACATGTGGTCGGCGATCTCGTGGCCGCTGTCGACGACCGCATTCAGCGCCTGCGGGTACAGTTCGCAGATCCGTCCAGGCGTGAAGATCGTCGCCTTGACGCCGTGCGCATCGAACAGCTCGACGAGCCGCCAGATGCCGACCCGCCCGCCGAATTCGCCCTTTGCGAGCTGCATTGGCGGCTCATTAAGCAGCCGGCGCAACAGCATCGCGTCAAAATCACAGGTGAAATTGACCGCAATACGGACCCCTTCCGGCCAGGCGAGGTCCTCGATGAACTGGTGGCGGGCGGCGTAGGCGTCGGCCGCGCTTTGCAATTCCGCGAGTTGCTGGTCCAGGTCTGTCGCCGTCATAGCGCTCGCTCCGATGTCGCGGAAGGATCGATTTTGATGGCCCTTTCGCCGATGCTACGATGACAGAATGTTACGACCCGCATCGAGCAGCATATCGCTGACCCACGCGGCCTGCATGACGTCAGCCTGCATCGTCCGCCCGGCCTGTCGAATGCGCCGGGTGATTTCCTGCATCGTCTTGACAACTTCCGGATGGTCGGGTTGGCCGGGGTAGCCCAGACTTTGGGCGAAATCGTTTGGCCCTATGCTGTACAAATCGATGCCCGGTACCGAGAGGATCGCATCCAGGTTGTCGAGCACGGCGACGTCTTCCAGCAACGCGCACACCAGCATCTGCTCGTTTGCCTCACGGTAGTACGCCGCCTTGTCGGCAATCCCGGCATTGTAGTCGGTGCCCCGGTTGGCCCCGAAGGAGCGTTCACCGAGCGGGCCGAAATAGCATGCCCGTACCAGCTGGCGGGCATCGGCCTCTGTGGCGATGTGCGGACCCAATATCCCCATGATGCCGCGGTCGAGATAGCGCAGGATCGTTGACGAGCCGATGTCGGGCACCCTCGCGATCGGCGTCAGGTTGTAGCGTTCGGCGGTGCGGCAGAGGTCCTCGAGCTGGTCGAGGCCGAATGGCCCATGCTCGCCATCGATGAAGACGTAATCGAAGTCAAGCTTCCCCAGAATATCGATCACCCATGGCGACGGGAAGGAGAGCTGTAACCGTACGCCTTGCGGCTGGCACGCATCGCGGCTTTGACTCGGTTCACTTGCTTCATCGGATCTCCTCACACATGCAGCGGTGCGGGCGTCGGAGAGTGGACTGTGATGCTGCTCAGTGACGAACGGCAGTGATGCCGGTCCAGTCGAAAGATGGCGTGCGGCCTGCTACCGGCAGGATGCCGCGGCTACGGATGTAGGGATGCACGTGCCGGATTGGCGCGTCGAGCCACAGCCGCAATAAATGGCGTCGCGCGTCCTCCGACGCGTCGCCGTCGTCGAAAGCGGTGCGCGCATGAAGGATCGTGTAGTTGTTGATGAAATACGCTTCGCCCGGCTGCAGCGTGAATTCGAGCATGAGTTCCGGCCGCTTCGTCACCACCTCGAACGTGTCGATGATGGCGCGTTCCGCCGGGCCCATCGGCCGCCCGGCCGCGGCTTCGCCTGCCTCG
>DASYUS010000483.1:0-2861 GCA_036000945.1 Allostellaceae bacterium | reverse complement strand
GCCGCCGTGCTTGCCGAGGGGACGATCTGCGCCGGCGATACCGTCGAAGTCCTGGACTGACCGGTAGCCATCAAGGAGGGGAAAGTGCCCGATACTCTCTATAAGCGGCTCGGCGGATATGATGCGATTGCCGCGGTTGCCGACGATCTGCTGCCCCGCTTGATGGGAGATGCGCAGCTTGGGCGGTTCTGGCAGAACCGAGCGGAGGACAGCCTGCGCCGCGAAAAGCAATTGCTGATCGATTTCCTGTGCTCCGCGTCGGGCGGCCCGCTCTTTTACACCGGTCGTGACATGACGACCTCGCATCGGGGGATGGGCATCAGCGAGAGCGACTGGGAGACGTTCCTCAAGCATCTTGACGCCACCCTCGATGCTTTTGCGCTGCCGGCCACGGAGCGCGCTGAGGTAGAGGCGTTCGTCTACAGCACAAAGCCTGACATCGTGGAATAATCGGCCCCTCGCCGCGCGCTCGTTGAGCCGGGAGCGTTCAGCGGCTACGGTACCGCCCGAGGGCGCTCAAATATTGCGGGGTCCGCGATGGCCCAAGGGCATAGTCAGCTGGCAGCGGTCACACTCGACGACAAGTATGTCCTCGACAGAGGCCGGGTTTATTTGACCGGCACGCAGGCGCTGGTGCGCCTGCCGATGGTGCAGCGGCAGCGCGACGTTGCCGCCGGCCGCAACACCGGCTGTTTCATCACCGGGTATCGCGGGTCGCCGCTCGGCGGCCTCGATCAGGGGCTGTGGAGCGCGCGGCGCTTTATCGAGAAGAACCACATCAGGTTTCAGCCGGCGATCAACGAAGAGATGGCGGCGACCGCGGTGTGGGGCAGCCAGCAATTGGGTCTCTTTCCCGGCGCCAAATACGATGGCGTCTTCGCGATGTGGTATGGCAAGGGACCCGGGGTCGACCGCAGCGGCGACGCGCTGAAGCACGGCAACTCGGCCGGGTCGGCCCCGCATGGCGGCGTCTTATGCCTGGCCGGCGACGACCACACCTGCAAATCCTCGACGCTGGCGCACCAGTCGGAATTCGCCTTCATCGACGCCTCGATCCCGGTCCTCAATCCCGCCGGGGTCGAGGAGATCCTCGATCTCGGCCTCTACGGCTGGGCGATGTCGCGCTATTCGGGGTGCTGGGTCGCCTTCAAGACGGTCGCCGAGCAGATGGACAGCTCGGCCTCGATCGGCGTCGATCCGGGCCGCATCGAGATCGTCCTGCCCGACGATTTCGCGATGCCGCCGGGCGGGCTCAACATCCGCTGGCCCGACACGCCGCTCGACCAGGAGCTGCGGCTGCATCGCTGGAAGCTGGCGGCGGCGGTGGCGTTCGCCCGCGCCAATGGACTTGACCGGATCGTCATCGACCCGCCGCGGCCGCGCTTCGGCATCGTCACCACCGGCAAGGCGTATCTCGACGTGCGTCAGGCGCTCGACGATCTCGGCATCGGCGACAGCGAGGCGCGGGCGATCGGCCTGCGCCTCTACAAAGTGGCGATGCCGTGGCCGCTCGAGCCTGAAGGCGCCCGCCGTTTTGCCGACGGATTGGCGGAAGTGCTGGTCGTCGAAGAAAAGCGCGCCGTCATCGAGACCCAGCTCAAGGACCAGCTTTACGGCTGGCCGGCCGACCGGCGGCCGCGGATCGTCGGCAAGTTCGACGAAAGCGGCGCCTGGATCCTGCCGTCGAACGGCGAGTTGTCGCCGAGCCAGATCGCCCGCGTCATCGCGCACCGCCTCGCCGGCTTCGGCGACCTGCCGTGGCTCGCCGAGCGCCTCGCCCGGCTCGACGCGCGCGAGCACCAATCCGGCGGCGAGATCGTGCCGTTCCAGCGCACGCCCTATTTCTGCTCGGGCTGCCCGCACAACACCTCGACGCGCGTGCCGGAGGGCAGCCGGGCGCTCGCCGGCATCGGCTGTCACTACCTGTCGCAATTCATGGACCGCTCGACCGCCACCTTCACCCAGATGGGGGGCGAAGGGGTGCCGTGGATCGGCCAGGCGCCGTTCACCGAGACGCAGCACGTCTTCGCCAATATCGGCGACGGCACCTATACGCATTCCGGCATCCTGGCGATCTGCTCGGCGGTCGCGGCCGGCGTCAACATGACCTACAAGCTCTTGTTCAACGACGCGGTGGCGATGACCGGCGGCCAACCGCTCGACGGCGGACTGACCGTGCCGGTCGTCGCCCGGCAGCTCGCCGCCGAAGGCGTCCGCCCGATCGTCGTCGTCACCGACGAGCCGGACAAATACCCGCCCGGCACCGAATTCCCCGCCGGCGCCACGATCCGCCACCGCGACGACCTCGACGCGGTGCAGCGGGAACTCCGCGAGATCGCCGGGGTCAGCGCCATCGTCTACGACCAGACCTGCGCCGCCGAGAAGCGCCGCCGCCGCAAGCGCGGCCGCTTCCCCGATCCGGCGAAGCGCGTCGTCATCAACGACCTCGTCTGCGAGGGCTGCGGCGACTGCTCAACGACTTCGAACTGCCTCTCGGTGGTGCCGGTCGAGACCGAGTTCGGCCGGAAGCGGGCGATCGACCAGTCGAGCTGCAACAAGGATTTCTCCTGCCTCAAGGGCTTCTGCCCGAGCTTTGTCACCGTCGAAGGCGGCAGCCTGCGCAAACGCGCCGCCGGGGATCTCGCCGAAGATGGCCTGCCGCCGCTGCCCGAACCGACATTGCCGGGTCTCGCCGAACCCTACGGCATTCTCGTCACCGGGGTCGGCGGCACCGGCGTGGTGACGATCGGCGCGCTCTTGGGCATGGCCGCGCATCTCGAAGGCAAGGGCGTCACCGTCCTCGACATGACCGGCCTCGCCCAGAAAGGCGGCGCGGTCTACAGCCATGTCCGCATCGCCGA
>DASYUS010000482.1:0-3240 GCA_036000945.1 Allostellaceae bacterium | reverse complement strand
GGCGTGACGGAGGGGCTGGCGGCGATGGGGCGCGGCTTCGCCGTCCGCGACGTCCGCGTACCGATCGTCCCGGCGGCGATCCTCTTCGATCTCGCGTTTCCGGGACGGCAGCCATGGTCGGGCGAGCCGCCGTACCGGCGGCTGGGGCACGAGGCGCTGGCCCGGGCCGGGCGGGATTTCGCCCTCGGCAACGCCGGAGCCGGGCTCGGCGCCAAGACGGGGCGCCTCAAGGGTGGCATCGGCAGCACCTCGCTGCTGATGGCCGACGGGGCGACGGTCGGTGCGCTCGTCGCCGTCAACAGCTGGGGTTCGACGGTGCGGCCGGATTGCGGGCGGCTGTGGGCCTATGAGCTGGCGCTCGCCGGCGAGATCGCGCCGCAGCCGGTGCTGCCTGCCGCAGCGCTCGACCCCGAGGATTTCTCCGGCTGCGCCACGGCGGCGCCCGGCGCCAACACGACGATCGCCGTGGTGGCGACCGACGTGCCGTTGGGCCGCAGCGCCTGTCGCCGGCTCGCGATCATGGCGCAAGATGGGCTGGCGCAGGCGATCCGCCCGGCGCATACGCCATTCGACGGCGATACCGTGTTCGCGCTGGCAACCGGCCCGGCCGGCGCGGGGGGCGAGGTCGATCCGGCGCGGCTCGCCCGGCTCGGCGCCGCCGCGGCTGCGTGCCTCGCGCGTGCGGTCATGCGCGCGATGATGGCGGCCGCACCGCTCGGCGGCTTTCCGAGCTGGCATCAGAAATGGGGCGGCAGCGAATCCTAGGTGGATCAGCAGATCGCCGGCATGCCGGCCAGAGGCCGGCGGTCGCGCCGGCCTGTCAGGCCGCGTTGCGCGATTGCGGGTCGGCCGGGTCAAAAACCGCCCGATCGGGCGGGAAGGTGACTTCTGCCTGCGTGCCGACGCCGACCTCGCTGCGCAGTTGAAGGCTGCCGCCATGCCGCTCGATGATCGCCTTGACGAGCGGCAGACCCAGGCCGGTACCCCGATGCGCCCGACCGAGCACCGAATCCACCTGTTGAAAGGGTTCGAGCACGCGGGCGAGGTCGCCCGGTGCAATGCCGATGCCTGTGTCGCTGACGGTCAGCCTCAGTCCGGCTTTCCGGTCGAAATGGCCGGCGATCGTGATAAGGCCGCCCGGCGGCGTGAACTTGACGGCGTTGGCGACGAGATTCAGCAATACCTGTTTGGTCTTGCGCTCGTCGGCGCGCAGCAACGGGAAATCCGCCGGCAGTTCGACCGCGTATGACAGGCCGCCATCGCCGATGCGTGAGCTGACCAATCGGCGGACCGAAGCGATCGCGTCGCGCAGGTCGAAGACTGCCTCGTGCAGTTCGATCCTGCCGGACTCGGCCGTCGACAGGTCGAGGATGTCGTTGATGATCTGCAGCAGATGGGCGCCGCTCGCGTGGATGTCCGCGACGTAGTCGCGGTATTGCTTGTGGCCGACGGCGCCGAGCACCTCGTGCAGCATCATTTCGGAAAAACCGATGATGGCGTTGAGCGGCGTGCGCAGCTCGTGGCTCAGCGTCGCGATAAATCGTGACTTGCTGCGACTTGCCGCCTCGGCTGCTGCCTTGGCGCGGCGCAGCGCTAGGTGGGCCGATTCACGCTCGCGCTGCGCCGCCACCCGCTCGAAGCAGCGCTCGATCACCGCAAACAGCAAACCCGGGTCGCCGGCCTTGTCGAAATAATCGGAAGCGCCCTGGCGCAGCGCGGCGATTGCGGTCTGGCCATCGATGTCGGCCGCCATCACAGCGCAGACCAAGCCGGGCTGTTCGGCGCAGAGGCGGCGGATCAGATCGACGCCGGACGCAGCCCCGCCGAACCACACATCGATCAGCGCCACCGGGGGAGGGCGGCCGCGATCGGGCGGACCGCGCAATGCCGCGAGTGCGCGTGCCGGCGTGTCGACACAGATCGCTGTGTACCCCCGGGACCGGAGCAGACCGGCGAGCCGCTCGGCGATGCCGAGATCCTCGTCGATGATCAGGACCGAACGCGCCGTGATGTCCTCTCGCCGCATCGGCTACCCCGCTTGGCCGAGCGATCGTGCCGACCCGGTCGCGGCTTATGCCCCGGCTCCGGCACTCGTTCACGGACAATTGGATCACTGCACGGTTGAAGAAGGCTTAACGAGACTCCACTCGTATCGGTGGTATTTTGACCCGCCGGCGTTTCAGTCAGCCGACGATGCGCGCGCGGCACTCGCCGAAGCCGATCGGGGCGTAGCCGTCGCGCCGGCAATGGGCGCGGAAGATCGCCTCGTCGCCGTCTTCGAGGAACGTGCGGGTTTCGCCCGACGAGAGAGTGATCGAGCGGGTGCCGTCCATGCTCTGTTCGCTCAGGCTGCCCCAGCCCGCTTCGGTCGCGCCGGAAATCGTGCCGGTGCCGAACAGGTCACCGGCCACGAGGTTGCAGCCGCCGCTGGTGTGGTGGGCGACGAGCTGCGCCAGGGTCCAGTAGAGATCGGTCGTGTTGCTGTGCGAGATGCGGTGCGGTGGCAGGCCCTTCTCGCGCATCTGCGGCGTCAGGATCAGGGCTTCAAGTGCGATGTCGAAGGCGCCCGATTGCTGGTCGCGCTCGTTCCAGAGATGCGGCAGCGGGCGCGGGTCGCCGGTGGGGCGGGGCGGCTGGGCGACGCGGAACGGCTCCAGCGCCTCGGCGGTGACGATCCACGGCGACACCGTCGAACCGAAGCTCTTGCCGAGAAACGGCCCCAAGGGCTGCGATTCCCACTGCTGGATGTCGCGCGCCGACCAGTCGTTGACGAGGCCAAGCCCGAAAATGTGGTCGGCCGCGCTGCCGATCGGGACCGGATAGCCCTGCCGGTTGCCGGGGCCCACCCACACCGCCAGTTCGAGCTCGTAGTCGAGCTTGCGGCACGGCCCGAAGCTCGGCGCCGCCTCGTCGGGCAGTTTGCGCTGGCCGTGCGGCCGGCGCACCCCGACATTCGCTTCGCGTACCGAGGAGGCGCGGCTGTGATAGGCGACCGGCACATACTTGTAGTTCGGGCTCAGCGGGTTGTTCGGGTCGCGTCGGCGCCCGCCATTGGTCGCATGGTGGATGCCGGCGAAGAAATCGGTGAAGTTGTTGACCGTGGCCGGCATGTGCAACCAGCACTCGCTCGCGCGATGAAGGAGCCGGTCGGCGAGCGGCTCGGCCTTGCCGCCGGCGGCGAGGAGCGCGAAGACCTGCTGGCGCAGCGCCTGGCGCGGCGCGGCGCCCAATGCCATCAGC
>DASYUS010000481.1:0-1991 GCA_036000945.1 Allostellaceae bacterium | reverse complement strand
GACGCGGCCGCAGTCCGCGCCCGCTTCCGGCCCGCACCATAAGTGACGGCGCGGAATCGTTCGATCCACTGGCCGACCTCTTCGGGGCGGGTTTTCAGCGCCGGCCGGTTGACGATGAGGCGCGAGCTGATATCGGCGATGTGCTCGATCTCGACGAGGCCGTTGGCCTTCAACGTCGCCCCGGTCTGCACCAAATCGACGATATGGCGACATAGCCCGAGGAGCGGCGCCAACTCGATCGCACCGTTCAGTTTGATGCACTCGGCTTGCACCCCGCGCGCGGCGAAATGGCGGCGGGTGATCTCGGGGTATTTGGTGGCGACCCGCAGATGGCTCCAGCTGCGCGGGTCTTCGTGGCCGGCCTGATCCGCCGGCGCGGCGACTGCCATATGGCAATGCCCGATATCGAGATCGAGCGGCGCGTAGATCTCGGCATAATCGAACTCCATCAGCACGTCGTTGCCGGCGACGCCGAGCTGCGCCGCGCCGAACGCCACAAAGGTCGCGACATCGAAGCTGCGCACGCGGATCAGGTCGAGCGCCGGATCAGAGGTCGCAAAGCGCAGCTGGCGGCTCGCCGGATCGGCAAAGGCTGGCTCCGGCTCGATGCCGACACGGCGCAACAACGGCATGACCTCGCCGAGGATGCGGCCGTTCGGCAGGGCCATAACAAGGCCTTCCGAGCCCCTGTCCGAGTCGGCCTTCATGTCGTCTCGTCGAGCGGATGGCCGGGCTGCCAGACGGTTGGCCACGGCTCGCCGAAATCGCGCAGGCGGCCGGAGATCGCGGCGGCACTGAGCCGGATCGCCGCGCCGGCGGCGAATTCGAGATCGATCGCCGTGCCGGCGCCGTCGGGCGGCTGCCGGGGTGCCGGGCGGATCGCCAACAGCGACAGGATGCGGTCCTCCTCGGCGCGGTGAAACCCGCGATATGCCACGTCGTCGATCTCATCGAAGGTGATCGCACAGAGGGTCCGCTCGAACGGCGCCCCCCCGGCCGCCGCGGCGCCGCTGGCCTCCCAGCGAAAGCGGTTGGCGACGAGCACGAACGTCCTGCTGTCGCGATCGTAGGCGAGATCGCGCACGGAGACGAGGGCGTCCTGGACGCAGGCGGAAATCACCGCGAGGTCGTCCGCATCTTCGGCGCGCAGCCGCAGACCGCCGCCGGAGCCAGCCGGCGCGGGCGGCTCCCCGCTAGGCATTACCGCGCAGCCGCTCGATCCGCGCGCCGCAGGCGGAGAGCTTTTCCTCGATCCGCTCGTAGCCGCGGTCGAGGTGGTAGACCCGGCTGACGATGGTGTCGCCGTCGGCAACGAGGCCGGCGAGAACCAGCGACACCGAGGCGCGCAGATCGGTCGCCATCACCGGCGCGCCCATCAGCCGCGGCACGCCGCGCACCAGAGCCGAGGCGCGGTGGACCGTGATGTTGGCGCCCATGCGCGCCAGCTCCGGAACATGCATGAAGCGGTTTTCGAAGATCGTCTCGGTGATCATCGATGACCCTTCGGCGATCGCCATCAACGTCATGATCTGCGCCTGCAGATCGGTCGGAAAGCCCGGGTAGGGCTCGGTCATCACATCGACGCCGGCGAGGCGGCCGTTGCGCCGGCGCACTGCGATCCCGTCGCCGACATCGGCGACGCTGACCTCGGCGGTTTCGAGGATCCGGCGCACGGCCTCGACATGCTCGAGCCGCGCACCCGAGAGCCGCACGTCACCCCCGGTCGCGGCGGCCGCCATCATGTAGGTGCCGGTCTCGATGCGGTCGGGGATGACGGTATGGCGCGCGCCATGCAAGCCCGCGACGCCACGGATCGACAGGCGGTCGCTGCCGACCCCGCCGATTTCGGCTCCCATCGCGACGAGGCAGTGCGCGAGATCGGTGATCTCGGGCTCGCGCGCGGCGTTGATCAAGAGCGTCTCGCCCTTGGCCAGGGTGGCGGCCATCATGAGGTTCTCGGTGGCGCCGACCGAGACGCTGGGAAAGACGAT
>DASYUS010000480.1:0-2360 GCA_036000945.1 Allostellaceae bacterium | reverse complement strand
GAAATGGTCGATGCCTCTGGCGCGCCGGCTCAACGCGCCCGATGGCGGCTTTGCCGGGGTTCTGATCGCGTCGCTCGATCCCCTTTCCCTCGCCGGGTTTTACGAGAGCGTCGAACTAGGACCCGGCGGTACGATGATGCTGGTCGGCAGCGACGGCGTCGTGCGGGCGCGCGTCTCCTTTGCTCGCGCCTCGCCCGGCGCCCCGTATGCGCCGCAGGTCACGATCGGCGAAAAGGTGACGTTGCCGCTCGCCGCCGAGGCGCGCCACCAGAGCGTCCACGACCACAGTCAGTTCGACAATGTCCTGCGGGTCACCAGCTACAGCGTGCTGCCCGACTATCCGCTGACCGTCGCCGTCGGGGTGTCCGACGACGATCTGTTCGCAGAGTACTATGTGAGCCGGCAGCGTCTCGTCGGCGCGGCGGGCGGCATCGCTCTCGTCGTCTTTGCCTTTACCGCGATCCTGGTTCGCCAGCTGCTGCGCCGCCAGCGTTCGGAGGCTGCGCTCGCCGTGCGCGAGGCCGAGCTGCGCGGCGAACGCCGCCGCCAGCAGGCGGAGGCGGCGGTCGCCAAGCGCGAAGCGCAATTGCGCAGCGAGGCAAGCGAGCGGCTGTCGCAAACGCTGGCCTCGCTGCAGATCAGCAACGATCGGTTTCGCGCCATTATCGAGACCGCGGCCGACGCAATTCTGACCGCTGACGAGACCGGCGCGATCGAGATCGCCAACCCTGCGGCGACCCGCATCTTTGGCTATCTGCCGCGCGAACTGCACGCGCGCAAATTGGTCGAGCTGGTCGCCGACGACACCGTCGAGTTCCGCGGCTTTCTTGCCGGCACGGGCGGGTCGCGCGAATTCCAGGGGCGGCGGGCCGACGCCAGCAGCTTCGACATGGAGATCGCGTTCGCCGGTTTCGATGACGCCGGCAGCCGCAAGATGGCCGTCATCATTCGTGACATCAGCGAGCGCAAACGCTTCGAACGCGAGATCGTCGCGGCCAAGGAGCAGGCGGAGGAAGCGAGCCGCGCCAAATCGAGCTATCTCGCCGTGATGAGCCACGAGATCCGCACGCCGATGAACGGGGTCGTCGGCATGACCGGTCTCTTGCTCGACACCGCGCTCACGACGGAACAGCGCCGTTACGCCGAGATCGTCCGCGATTCCGCCGATCACCTGTTGGCGGTGATCAACGACATCCTCGATTTCTCGCGGCTCGAAGCCGAGCGCCTGGCGCTCGACGAAGGGATCTTCGGGATCGAGCCTTTGGTCCAGAGCGTCTGCGACGTGATGGCGCCGCACGCCTTCGCCAAGGGGCTGGAGCTCGGTTTCTACCTCGCGCCGGGGGCGCCGGGCGTCGCCTACGGCGATGCCGGACGGATCCGCCAGGTGCTCTACAATCTGGTCGGCAACGCGATCAAATTCACCGAGAAAGGCGGGGTGTCGATTTCGGTTGCGCCGGCTGGCCGAGCGTCCGTGGGCCCGGCGGGGGGCTCCGCGCGATCGCGGTTTCTCGTACGGTTCGATGTCACCGACACCGGCGCCGGCATTCCGAAGACGGTGTTGCCGACCCTGTTCGAGCAGTTCGCCCAGGGCGATGTCAGCGTGGCGCGCCGCTATGGCGGGACCGGGCTCGGCCTGGCGATTTCGCGCCGGCTTGCCGCGCTGATGGGCGGCACGATCGGGGTCGTCAGCGAGGAGGGCCAGGGCAGCCAGTTCTGGTTTACCGCGGCGCTCGCGCCGGAACGGGCTGCCTCTCACGCCCCGCCGCGCACCGCGCTCGAGGACAGACGCATCCTGTTCTTGGGCGACAATCCGGTCGCCCGCGAGATCATGACGCACCAGCTGACGGCCTGGGGAGTGGTGGTCGATATGGTGGGCGAAGCGGGGCGCGTCGTCCCGCTGTTACAGCAGAGGGAAGCTGCCGGAGACGGCTTCTGGGCCGCCATACTCGACGATTCGACCGCGGGGCTCGATGCCGTCGCGCTCTGTCGGGAGATCGCCGCGCAGCCGGAGCTTGCCGGCCTGCGGCTGGTGGTCATCACGGCATCGCCGCCTCCCGAGTTGCGGCACCTCCTGCAGACCGGTGCCATTGCCGCGATGCTGATAAAGCCGTGCGCGCCGGCGACGATCTATGCCGCGCTCACGCCGCAGGAAGCGCCGGCGCTCGGACCAGCCGAGCCCGGTGCGTTGGCAGAACCGGCAGCGCGCGCCGCCGGTCTGCGCATGCTGATCGCCGAAGACAACAAGGTCAACCAGATCGTCATCACCAAGCTGCTCGAGCGACTGGGGTGCCGGGTTGATCCGGTCGACGACGGGCAGGCAGCGGTCGAGGCGGTGCGCCGGACGCCGTACCAAATCGTCT
>DASYUS010000479.1:0-1604 GCA_036000945.1 Allostellaceae bacterium | reverse complement strand
GCCAGAGCAAGGCCATCAGGTATTTGTCATACTCGCCGACAACCAGCAGCAGGGCGCCATGCCATCCCCACCAGCTCTCCGGCTCGATATGCTGCGCGAAGACGGCGTGGGCGACGATCGTCAGGCCGGGCATCGCGCGTTCGAACTCCAGGAGGCTGCGCGGCATGTGGTACCAGCTGGTGACGAGGCGCAGGCTGCGATAGCCCTCCGCGCGCATCCAGCCGGCGGTTTCGCGGGCATTGCCGACGGTGTTGCTGGCGGCGTGGCCAATCGCGATGCAGCACGCCGCCCGCTCCGGCACCGCCCCGAGGGCGCGCAGCAGCTCGTCGCGATCGACCCGCTGGTTGACCCCCGAGATGAACAGCTTCTTCGCCGTGCCGGCAGCAAAAAGCTGCAGGCCGGTTTCGAGCCGCAGCCGGCCGCCGGTCAGCACGACGATCGCGTCGGTCGCGATCGAGCGGTCGGTGTGGCGCCAGAGGCTCGTCGCGACAAAGGCGGCGAGACCGCCGGCCCACAACACGAAGGCCGCCAGCACGAGCCATTCCAGCCGCCGAAGCCAGCGCGGGCGCCGCAACACGTCGTGCTCACGGCATCTGAAGAAGCCAATGCCGCACGGCGAGGTGCGCGCTCGCGGCCGCGATGAGCCCGGCGGCAAGCATGGACGCGGTCAGCACCCCCCAAACCCGCCAATCGGCGATCCTGGCGGCGATAGGCGTTGCGACAATGCCGGCGCCGCCGAGCAACGCGACGGCAAGGAGAGCCGCGGCAGCGCCGATCGCCCCGCCCAAAACCCCAAGCGCGAAGCAGCGGGTCGCAAAGCGGCGGGCGATGCTGGCGTCGGCGGCGCCCAGCAGGTGCACCAGCTCGACGCTCGAGCGCTCGGCCTGGAGGGCGGCGCGGACCGCGAACACTGTCGACAGCGCGATGAGCCCGAGGGCGACGGCGATCGCCGTGGCGAGGACGCCCTCGACCCGGCGCAGTAGGGCGCGTTGATCGACCAGCCCGGGCCGATGATCGTCGAGCTCCGCTTCCGGCACGACCGAGGCGAGGCGCTGGCGCAAAGGGGCAAGGTCCGGCGGCATGGCGGGATCGATCCGCAGATCGATCAGTTTCGGCACCGGCAACTGGTCGAGCGGCACCTTCGGTCCGAGCCACGGTTCGAGGAGGCGGGCGGTTTCCTTCGCGTCGAGCACGGTCGCGGCGAGGATCCCCTTGGTTTGCCGAAGCAATGCCAGCACCGTCTCGACCCGCGCGTTCGAGGCATCCGCCGGCACCTGCAGCGTCAGGCTCGTTGCAAGCGAGCGCTCGGCGGCGCGCACCGTACCGTCGAGCGCGATCAGCCCGATCCCGCCCAGCCCGGCGACATAGACCATCAGCGCGACGATCCAGGGCAGGAAGCGCGCCGCCTCGCCATATCCGACCGGCAGATTCCCCAGCGCCAAGCCGAACCGGGAGCCGATCATGGCGCCGGCGCTGCGCCGGATGCCGACAGCATGCCGCGATCGAGGTGAAAACGCCGGGACCCGAACCGGCCGGCCAGGACGGTGTCGCGGGTCGCGATCAGCACCGTCGTTCCGAGGCGGTTGATCTGCTCGAACGCGCGA
>DASYUS010000478.1:0-3422 GCA_036000945.1 Allostellaceae bacterium | reverse complement strand
GCCCATTGCCTGGAAAAAGAACAGGGCGGCATGGGCATCCTCTTGGGCGGCGTGCCGGGCGTGGCGGCGGCCAAGGTAGTGATCCTCGGCGGTGGAGTGTCCGGGACCAACGCGGCGCGCATGGCGATGGGCATGGAGGCTTACGTCACGGTCATCGACCGCTCGTTGCCGCGCCTCTACGAGCTCGATCTGCAATTCGGCTCGCAGCTCCACACGCTGTTCTCGACCGTCGAGACGATCGAGCGCGAGGTTGCGGCAGCCGATCTGGTGATCGGCGCGGTGCTGGTCCCCGGCGCGGCGGCGCCGAAGCTGGTAAGCCGCGAGTTGGTGCAGGCGATGAAGCCCGGCTCGGTCATCGTCGACATCTCGATCGACCAAGGCGGCTGCATTGCCACCAGCCGCCCGACGACACATGCCGTCCCGACCTATGTCGAGGAGGGGGTCGTGCATTACTGCGTCACCAACATGCCGGGCGCAGTCGCCCGCACCTCGGCCGTCGCGCTCAACAACGCGACGCTGCCGTTTGTCCTGGCGATCGCCGATCGCGGCTGGCGGCGGGCATTGTCCGACGACCCGCACCTGCGCAACGGGCTCAACGCCTGCCGCGGTCTGTTGACCCACGCGGCAGTGGCCCACGATCTCGGGCTGCCGCTGACCGCGGCCGAGCGCGCCCTCACCGACTAAACCGAGAGCGGAGACCGCATGAACCCCGCGAACCTTCTCTTCATCCTGTCCGATGAGCACAGCCGGCGAGTGCTCGGCTGCTACGGGCACGAAATGATCCGGACGCCGAACCTTGACCGACTCGCGCAGCGTGGGGTGCGGTTTTCCGACGCCTACACCAACTCGCCGATCTGTGTCCCGGCCCGCGCCAGCCTCGCGACCGGCCGCTACCCGCACCGGATCCGCTTCTGGGACAATGCGATCGCCTATGACGGCAGCGTCCCGTCATGGCACCACCGGCTGCGCGATGCCAGCCGCGAGGTCGTCTCGATCGGCAAATTGCACTTTCGCAGCGCCGACGACGACAACGGGTTCACGCAAGAGGTGATGCCGCTGCACATCAACGACGGCATCGGCGACCCGATGGGCTGGCTGCGCGATCCGCTGCCGGTCAGGAAAGCGACGTTGCGCCTGGCCAGGGATGCCGGTCGCGGCGATTCGAGCTACCAGGATTACGACTGCAAGATCACCGACGCCGCGGTCGACTGGCTGAAGGCGCATGCCGGGGCGCGGTCCGACAAGCCGTGGGCCTTGTTCGTGTCGCTGGTGTGCCCGCACTTCCCGCTGATCGCGCGGCCGGAATTCTACGATCTCTACCCCGAGGAGAGCGTGCCGCTGCCGCGGTTGCGCGGGGCGGAGCGCGGCCCCGACCACCCCTACATCGCCGCGCTGCGGCAGTGCCAGATCTACCAGCAGGGCTTCGCCGACGAAGCCAATGTGCGGCGCGCGATCGCCGCCTATTTCGGCCTCGTCAGCTTTACCGACCACAATGTCGGTCGGCTCTTGGCGGTGCTCGACGCCGCCGGCCTCGCGGAGACGACGCGGGTCATCTATTCGGCCGATCACGGCGACAATCTGGGGACCCGCGAATTGTGGGGCAAATCGACGATGTACGAGGAGGCGGCCGGCGTGCCGCTGATCGTCGCCGGTCCGGGGCTGCCTGAGGGCATCGTTTGCCGCGAGCCGGTGTCGCTCGCCGATTGCTTCCCGACCGCGCTCACCTGGACCGGCGTCCCGCCGCAGCCGGAAGACCGCGACCTGCCGGGCCTGCCGCTCGACGAGATTGTCCGCCATTCGCCTAACCGCACGGTGCTCAGCGAATACCACGCGACCGGCGCGGCGACCGGCGCCTTCATGATCCGCAAGGGGCCGTTCAAGTTCGTCTATTACGTCGGCATGCCGCCGCAGCTCTTCGACCTCGACACCGACCCGCAGGAGACGCGCGACCTGGTGCAGGAGGCCGGCTACCAGGGTCTCGTCGCCGATTGCGAGAAGGAACTGCGCGCCGTCGTCGATCCCGAAGCGGCGGACGCGCTCGCCAAGGCCGACCAGCGGGCGCGCATCGAGGCCTTCGGCGGGCGCGACAAGATCCTCAACCGCGGCAGCTTTGCCTACTCGCCGGCGCCCGGGACCGAGCCGGTCTACAACTGATGACGGCGCTGGCCTCCGAAGTCGATGTCGCGGTGGTCGGCGCCGGCGCCGCCGGCATCGCCGCGGCGCGCCGGCTCGGCGAAGCGGGCGGGGTGTCGGTCCTGGTGCTGGAAGCGCGCGACCGCGCGGGTGGGCGCGCCTGGACCATAACGTCGGATGCCGGGCCGCTCGACATGGGCTGCGAGTGGCTGCATTCGGCCGACCGCAATGTGCTGGCGCCGCTCGCCGAGCGATTCGGTTTCTCGATCGACCGCCGCCGGCCCGATTGGCGGACGCGACTGCGCTACAGCGGCGAAAGCCGCGAAGCCCAGGAGGACTGGCTGCGCGAGCACGAGGCGCATTACTGGGCGATCCACCGCGCCGCGCAGCAGCCGGAAGACGCGCCAGCCTCGTCGGTGCTGGTGCCGGGCGGGCGGTGGAATGCGCTGTTCGACGCGATCAGCACCTTTGCCAACGCCGTCGAACTCGATGCCGTATCGGTCAAGGACAACGACCGTTACGAGAATACCGATCACAATTGGCGGCTGCGCGAGGGCTACGGCCGGCTGTTCGCCACCCTCGCCGAGGGACTGCCGATCGCGTTCGGCGCCGCGGTGTCGCGGATCGAGCATGGCGGGCGCCGCATCCGAGTAGCTACGAGCCGCGGCGTGGTCAGCGCGGCGCGCGTCATCGTCGCCGTGCCGACCGCGGCGATCGCCGGGGAGCACCTGGCGTTCGACCCGCCGCTGCCGGACAAGCTCGCGGCGGCTTCGGGGCTGCCGCTCGGGCTTGCTGACAAGCTGTTCCTCGGCTTCGACGGCATGGCGCCGGGCGGCGAGGAGGAGCCGTTCCTGATCGGCTCGACGACGCGGCGCGAGACGATGAGCTATCAGGTGCGGCCCTTGGGCCGGCCGCGCATCAACTGCTTTTTCGGCGGCCGCTTCGCCGCTCAGCTCGAACGCGACGGGATCGAAGCGATGACGGCTTTTGCGATCGACGAGCTGGCGGGCCTCTTCGGCGGCGACACCCGCTGCCGGCTCCGCCCGCTCGCCGCCTCGTTCTGGCGCCGCGACGAATTCGCCCGCGGCTCTTATTCCTATGCGCTGCCGGGCCACGCCGACGACCGCGCCAAGCTTGCCGCACCGGTCGACGGCCGGCTGTTTTTCGCCGGCGAGGCGTGCTCTCCCAACTTCTTCTCGACCGCGCACGGCGCCTGGGAGACCGGCACCGCCGCCGCCGAGGCGGCGCTCGCGAGTCTTGGGATGCCCGCACCTGCTTGACTGCGCTCC
>DASYUS010000477.1:0-10132 GCA_036000945.1 Allostellaceae bacterium | reverse complement strand
CGTCATCGATCCTTACCTCGTCGGAGTTTCCCTCTGCCCCCCGAATTCGATAAAGGCCGCGCTGCATCCTCCACTCCCGGTTTTCGATGTTTGCCTTGATCCCGTTCGGCCCTGCATATGGGGAGCCATCCCGCGATAACCGAGTCTCGTGAAGGCGCGCGATAGGGCCATCTTTTTCCGGCCGCCATCGCTGCCCACTTTTGCGCCGATGGATGCATCATCGCAAGCCTGGCGTCGCCACGCGCTGTTGACGCCGCAGGAGATGGCGGAGGCCGACCGGCTGACGATTGCCGGCGGCACCCCCGGCACCGTCCTGATGGAGAACGCCGGAAGGGCGGTTGCCGATGCGGTCGCCCGCCGCTGGCCGCTGCGCCCGGCGCTCGTGCTGTGCGGCCCCGGCAACAATGGCGGCGACGGCTTTGTTGCGGCGCGCATCCTCGCTGAGCGCGGCTGGCCGGTGCGGCTCGCGCTGCTCGGCGACAGAGCGGCGCTCAAGGGCGATGCGGCGGCCGCTGCTCAACGCTGGACGGGACCGGCCGAGGCGTTCGGCGAGGCGAGCCTCGACGGTGCCGAACTCGTCGTCGATGCGCTGTTCGGAGCCGGGCTGGGGCGACCGATCGAGGGGGTTGCAAAGGCCGTGCTCGCGGCACTCGACGCGCGGCATCTGCCGGTCGTCGCCGTCGATGTGCCGAGCGGGGTCGACGGCGCCGGCGGCGCGGTGCGCGGCATCGCCCCTCGGGCGGCGCTGACCGTGACGTTCTTCCGCCGGAAGCCGGGGCACGTGTTGCTGCCGGGCCGGCTCCATTGCGGTGAGACGCTGGTGGCGCCGATCGGCATTCCGGCGAGCGTGCTCGGCGAGGTTGCGCCGCGCGTTGCCGCCAATCATCCGGCCTGGTGGGAGGGCTGCTTTCCGTGGCCCAGCCCCGACAGCCACAAATACCGCCGCGGCCACGCGCTCGTCGCCGGCGGCGCGGTGATGACCGGTGCCGGTCGGCTCGCCGCCGGCGCCGCGGCGCGGATCGGTGCGGGGTTGGTGACGGTGGCGGCGCCCGCGGCGGCCTTCCCGGTCTACGCGGCGTCGCTGACCGGGGTCATCGCCCAGCCGGCGGCCGACAGCGAGGCGTTTCGCGGTCTCCTCGCCGATCCGCGGCGCAACGCCGCGCTCGTCGGACCGGGCGCCGGCATCGGCCCCGAGACCCGCGACAAGGTCATCGCAGCGCTCACTGCGGCGAAGCGGGCGGTGCTCGACGCCGACGCGCTGACGGTCTTCGCTGACAACCCGGCGGCGCTGTTTGCTGCTATTCGGGCACCCGGCGTTCCGACCCCGGTGCTGACACCGCATGAGGGCGAATTTGCCCGCCTCTTCGATGCCTCCGGCAGCAAGCTCGAGCGCGCCCGCCGTGCCGCCCAGGCGAGCGGCGCGGTGGTGCTGTTGAAGGGCAGCGACACCGTGATCGCCGCACCCGACGGACGGGCCGCGATCAACGAGGCGGCACCGGCCGAGCTGGCGACCGCCGGTTCGGGCGATGTGCTGGCCGGCATGGTGCTTGGGCTCTTGGCGCAGGGTATGCCGGCCTTCGAGGCGGCAGCGGCGGCGGTGTGGCTGCACGGCGACGCCGCCCGCCGCGTCGGCCCGGGGCTCATCGCCGAGGATCTGGTCGACGCGCTGCCGGCCGCGCTCGCCGCGCTGAAGGCCCATGCTTAATGGAACGTGCGTCCCGGCCGGCCCCGGCATAATCTCCGCCCCCGGATCGCAACAGACGCGGACAAGCCATGAGCGAGCGCGCCCCTGCCCACTTTCTCGACGGCGTTTTGGACCGCACTCTGGCCAATCTGCGCAGCGCCTGGCGAGAGATCGCGCTCTCGGCGCGCGGCGTCTTGAACGGCGCGCCGCGTCCGGATCTGCCCGAGGACGACGTCGCCCGCCTCAGGCAGCAGATGCAGAGCTGTCTCGGCGGCAGGGGCGGCGAGGTCAGCGCGCGGGCTCGCGCCGCCGATCTCGGCCGCACTTACCTCGCCCTCAACCCGGCCGGCCGCGAGCGCTTTCTGCGCCTACTCGCCGAGGAGTTCGACGCCGACCACGCCGTCGTCGACGATTGTTGCGCCCTCGTCGCCGCGGCTGCCGACCCGCCCGCGCGAGCCGCCGCCGAGCGCGCCCTGCGCGTCGCGCTGACCGCGCCGCGGGTCACTTTGCTGCGCCAGTTCAACGCCTTGCCGGAGGGGGTCAAGTTCCTCGTCGATCGGCGCGCCGAGCTCCTCGACATCGCCGCCGGCGACCCGGCGTTGCGCGGCCTCGGCGACGATCTGCGCGACCTGCTCGGCAATTGGTTCGACATCGGTTTTCTCGAATTGCGGCGGATCACCTGGGATTCCCCAGCCGCGCTCCTCGAAAAGCTGATGGCCTACGAGGCGGTGCACGAGATCCAGGGCTGGACCGATCTGAAGAACCGGCTCGAGGCGGACCGCCGCTGCTTTGCGTTTTTTCATCCGCGGATGCCCGACGAGCCGTTGATCTTTGTCGAGGTGGCGCTGGTCAGCGGGATCGCCGGCAATATCCACGCGCTGCTCGACGAGGCCGCGCCGGTCGGCAACCCGCAAACCGCCGATACGGCAATCTTCTATTCGATCTCGAACTGCCAGAAGGGGCTGGTCGGGATCAGCTTTGGCGACTTTCTGATCAAGCGGGTGGTCGACGCGCTGGCGAGCGAATTGCCGCGCCTCAAATCGTTCGCCACGCTGTCGCCGCTCCCCGGTTTCCGTGCCTGGCTGACGGCGCAAGCCGACCGCGATGGCCTGCTGCTCGCCGCCGAGGCACGGGCGGTGCAATCCCTCGGCGCCGGTCTCGAAGAGGCCGCGGACCGCATTCTCCTGCGCCTCCTCGACCGGCCGGACTGGCACCGCGATGGGCGGACCGCCGCGACATTGCGCGAGCCGCTGTTGCGGCTCGGCGCGCGCTATCTGACGGCCGCGCACGCCCCCTCGGGCCGCGCCCTCGACCCGGTCGCACATTTTCACCTGAGCAACGGCGCTCGCGTCGAGCGGCTCAACTGGCTGGGCGATGTCTCGGAGAAGGGCCTCCAGCAATCCGCCGGCCTCATGGTCAATTACCTCTACCGACAGAGCGACATCGAATCGAACCATGAGGCCTACCGCGACGAAGGCCTGGTCGCCGCGTCGTCCGCCGTGCGCAACCTCGCGCGCGGGTGACGGGGGAGCGGCGACGGCACCCGACGAGGTGATCCAGATGAAACGCCGCGAGTTGATGCTTCTCCTGGGTGGCGGAGCGTTGACTTGGCCGCTCGCTGCCCGCGCGCAGCAGAAGGCGACGCCGGTGATCGGCTTCCTCAGCAGCAGTTCGCCCGGCCCGCACGCCGCGAATATAGCCGCATTCCGCCGGGGACTGAGCGAAGCCGGCTATGTCGAGGGGCAAAACCTGGCGATCGAATACCGCTGGGCGGCGTTTCGCTACGATCAACTGCCCGGATTGGCCGCCGAGCTCGTCGGTCGCCCGGTCGACGTGATCGTGACCCAAGGCGGCATCCCTCCGATACAAGCGGCGAAGAGCGCGACATCGGCGATCCCGATCGTCTTCGTCGTCGGTGTCGACCCGGTCGAGCTGGGCCTGGTCGCCAGTTTCGCCCGGCCGGGCGGCAATCTCACGGGCGTCGGCATGCTCACCGCCGAGCTGAATCCGAAGCGGCTCGAACTGCTCTCCGAGCTGGTTCCCCAGGCCGGTGTGATCGCCCTGCTGGTGAACCCGAACCGTCCGACTGTCGAGCGCCTTATCGCGGACATGCAGGGAGCGGCGCGCACGAAGCGGGTGCAGCTCCCAATCCTGAAGGCCGGGACCGAAAAGGAGATCGACGCCGCTTTCGCCTCCCTCGTCGAACTGCATGCCGACGCGCTCGTTGTCGGCAGTGATCCGTTCTTCAACAGCCGGCGCGAGCAGCTCGTGGCGCTGGCATCACGCCATGCGGTTCCGGCGATCTATGAGTGGCGCGAGTTCGCCGTGGCCGGCGGCCTGATCAGCTATGGAGCCAGCCTCACGTCCGTCTATCGCCAATCCGGCATTTACGCCGGAAAGATCCTCCAGGGCGCCAAGCCGGCCGATCTGCCGGTCCAGCAACCAACCGAATTCGAGCTGGTGATCAACGTCAAGACCGCAAAGGCCCTCGGCCTCACCGTGCCGCATGCATTCCTTGCCCGCGCCGACGAGGTGATCGAATGAGGCGTCGCGAACTTATCATCCTGCTCGGCGGTGCGGCTGCTGCCTGGCCACTCGCCAGCGGCGCGCAGCGGAAGGCGATGCCGGTGATCGGCTACCTCAGCGGCGTCTCGCCCGGTCCCTATGCATCGTATGTGGCCGCGTTCCGCCAGGGATTGAGCGAAACCGGCTATGTCGAGGGACAAAATTTGGTCATCGAATACCGCTGGGCGGAGGGCCGCTATGACCGGCTTCCAGCACTGGCCGCCGATCTTGTCGGCCGCAAGGTGGATTTGATCGCAGCAAGCGGCGGCAGCGCTTCGGCGCGCGCGGCAAAAATCACAACGACGACGATCCCAATCGTCTTTACTAGTGGCGAGGATCCGGTCGCAACCGGTCTCGTCGCCAGCCTGGCCCGGCCGGGTGGCAATCTGACAGGCGTCAGCTTTCTCGTTGTCGACCTGAACCCGAAGCGACTGGAGCTGTTGTCCGAGCTTGTTCCGCAGGCCAGCGTGATCGCTCTGCTGGTCAACCCGACCAACCCTAATGCCGACCGCATCATGCGAGAGATGCGGGAAGCAGCGGGCGCGAAGCGGGTACAGCTCTCGATCCTGAAGGCTGGCACCGAAACCGAGATCGATGCGGCTTTCGCAGCCCTCGTCCAAACGCAAACCGGCGCGCTCGTCGTCGCCAGCGACGCGTTTCTCAACAGCCGGCGCGAGCGGGTTGTGGCGCTGGCATCGCGCCATGCGGTTCCGGCAATCTACGAGGCCCGCGAGGCCGCCGCTGCCGGCGGGCTGATCAGCTATGGAACCAGCATCACTTCTGTCTACCGCCAGCTCGGCATCTACGCCGGAAAAATCCTCAACGGTGCGAAGCCCGCCGATCTACCGGTGGAGCAACCCACCCGGTTCGAACTGGTGATCAACCTCAAGACCGCGAAGGAGCTTGGCCTCACCGTGCCGCAATCGCTGCTCGCCCGCGCCGACGAGGTCATCGAATGAGACGGCGAGAATTGGTGCTCCTGTTGGGCGTCGCTGGAACCGGGTGGCCGCTCACCCTTCACGCGCAGCAGAAGGCGATGCCGGTGATCGGCTTCCTAAGCAGCTCTTCGCCCGGCCCGGCTGCCGCGAATATCGCCGCGTTCCACCAGAGCCTGAGCGACAACGGCTATGTCGTGGGACAAAATGTGGCGATCGAATACCGCTGGGCCGAGGCGCACTTCGATCGGTTGCCGTCCCTAGCCGCCGATCTCGTCGACCGCAAGGTCGATGTGATCGTGGCCGGCGGCGGCACCCCTCCGATACTTGCCGCGAAAGCCGCCACCTCGACGATCCCGATCATCTTTGCCAACGCCGGCAACCCTGTCGAGGACGGCCTGGTCACCAGCCTGGCTCGGCCGGGCGGCAATCTCACCGGCGTCAGCATTCTGTTCGCCGAACTGACTCTCAAGCGGATCGAGCTGCTTGCCGAGTTGGTCCCCAAGGCCAGGGTGATGGGCCTACTCATCAACCCGAAAAATCCAACAAACGTGACAACGATCGGAGACGCTGAGGAAGCGGCGCGCGCGAAAGGGGTACGGCTCGCCGTTATAAACGCAAGTTCCGAAAGCGAGATCGACACTGCTTTCGCCTCCCTGGTCCAACTGCAGGCCGGCGCACTCATAGTCTCGCCCGACGTGCTGTTCGACGGCCGGAAGGAGCGGGTGGTGGCGCTGGCATCGCGTGCTGCCGTTCCGGCCATGTATGGTTGGCGCGGCTTTGTCGCGGTCGGCGGCTTGATCAGCTATGCGCCGAGCATCATCGGTGGGTATCGCCAAACTGCCGTCTATGCCGCAAAGATCCTCAACGGCGCCAAGCCGGCCGACCTGCCGGTCGAGCAGCCAACTCGGTTCGAGCTGGTGATCAACCTGAAGACCGCGAAGGAGCTCGGCCTCACCGTGCCGCGATCCCTCCTCGCCCGCGCCGACGAGGTGATCGAGTAGCGATCTCCGGCTGCGGGGTGCCAGATTGACGTATGCTACGGCAATGCCGTATCTTATCCCCGTACCGTGATGGCACAGTTTGATCCGGCCAAAGACGCCATCAACATCGCGGTGCACGGCATTTCGCTCGCGCAGGCTGAGAGTCTGTTGCAGGGTTTCACTGTCGAACGGATCGACGATCGGCGCGATTATGGGGAGACCCGGACGGTCGCGATAGGGGAGATCGGCGGCGTCGAATACGTCTGCGTCTATACCCGGCGCGGCGAGGCGGTTCGGCCGATCTCCCTGCGCCGCGCCAACAGGAAGGAACGCTATGCCTATCAACAAGCAAAAGCCGGCTTCTGAGCCGCCTGCCAAGCACGAGCCCGATTGGGCGGCGCTCGAAGCGCTGACCGACGAAGAGATCGCGGCGCAGATCGCCGCCGACCCGGATGCCGCGCCCGAGTGGGATTGGCCGCTGGACGACCCCAACGTCGTCATCATGGAGCCGGTCGACGTCAAGGCGATCCGCGCCAAACTCGGGATGTCGCAGGAGGCATTCGCGACAGCGTTCGGCCTCAAACTGGCGTCGCTGCGCGATTGGGAACAGCAGCGCCGGATGCCGCGCGGGCCGGCGCGGACGTTGTTGAAGATCATCGATCGCGAACCCGCGGCGGTACGCCGAGCGCTCGCGCGGCCGTGAGCGCGCTGCCTCCCTATGTTCGGGCGGGCGACTATGCTAGAAGGCGCCGCCGTCGGCCCGGAGACATGCCCCGATGACGCCGCGAGCGGCGGCCCCGCGGGCGTGGCGGAACTGGCAGACGCACTGGATTTAGGTTCCAGCGATGAAAATCGTGGGGGTTCGAATCCCCCCGCCCGCACCACCGCCGGCCCGGTCGGCGGCGAGATTAATCAGAGGAATGTGAGCAGGCTGCGATGACCGTCACCGAGACCAGCGCCGAGGGGCTGAAGCGCGAATTCACGATCACCGTCCCGGCCGGCGAGGTTGAGGACAAGATCACCCGCCGCCTCGGCGAGATCGCCCGCACAGTGCAGATCCGCGGCTTTCGCCCGGGCAAGGTGCCGCTGCCGCTGTTGCGTCAGCGCTTTGGCCCGTCGGTGCGCGGCGAGGTGCTGGAGAGCGCGGTCCAGGACAGCTCGGCCGAGGCGATCCGCGAGCACAATCTGCGCCCGGCCCTGCCGCCGCGGGTCGAGATCGTGTCGATGGCGGAGGGCGCCGACCTCGAATACAAAATCTCGCTCGAGGTGCTGCCGGAGATGCCGGAGCCCGACTTCGCGGCGCTGGCGCTGGAAAGACTGGTCGCCGAGGTGCCGGAAGAGGACATCGATCGGGCCGTCGAGCGCATCGCCGAGGCGCAGCGCAAATCGGAGCCGGTCGAGCGGCCGGCCGAAACCGGCGACCTCGTCGTCGCCGATGTCGTCGGCCGCGCCGGCGACGCGGAGATCCCCGGCAGCCGCGGCGAGGGCCGCCAGATCGAGATCGGCGGCGCCGGCTTTCTGCCCGGCTTTACCGAGCAACTCGTCGGCGCCGGCGCCGGCGAGACCCGCGAGGTGAAGATCACCTTCCCCGCGGATTACGGCAACACCGAGCTCGCCGGCAAGGAGGGCGTCTTCGAGATCGCCGTCAAAGAGGTGCGCCAGCGCCAGCCGGCCGTCATTGATGACGAACTGGCCAAGGAAATGGCGCTCGACAGCCTCGCCGAACTGCGCCAGGAGATCCGCCAGCGCATGCAGCGCGACTATGATTCGGTCGCCCGCCAGCGGCTGAAGCAGGCGCTGCTCGACAAGCTCGCCCAAGCCTGCGATTTCCCGGTGCCGCCGGGCATGGTGGAGATCGAGTTTCAGTCGATCTGGTCGCAATACGAGGCGGAGCGGAAAGCCCGTGAGGGGGCAGCGACGCCAGCTTCCGGTGCGGCGGCGCCGGAGGCCTCCGCGCCGGGCCCGCTCGACGCGGCGGCGATGATCGCGCCGGAGGAAACTGCGCTCGAAGGGGCGTCGGACCGCGCGCCGGCAACCGCCGAGGCGGCGAAGCCGCCGGCGGACCACGAACACGAACCGGCCTCACACCATGCGATCTCGCATCCGGGGTCGGCCGCGGAGCCGATCGACGCGGCGGCTATCGTCGCGCCGGAAGAAACCGCGCTCGAAGGCGCTTCCGACAGCGAGCCCGCCGCGGCGGACGACAACGAGGAGGACGAGAAGAACAAGGCCGAGTTTCGCCGCATCGCCGAGCGCCGCGTTCGCCTCGGCCTCCTGCTTGCCGAGGTCGGCCGCAACAACAATATTACGGTCAGTCAGGAGGAGCTCAACCAGGCGCTGGTCCAGGAGGCGCGCCGCCACCCCGGCTACGAGCGCCAGGTCATCGATTACTACCGCAACAACCCGGACGCGACGAACAATCTGCGCGCCCCGCTCTTCGAGGAAAAGGTCGTGGACTTCATCGTCGAGCTGGCCAAGCCGCACGAGCGCACGGTGACGCCGCAGGAGTTGATGACCGGCGCAGAACCGGAGGGTGCCGAGAGCGCGCCCGTTTGAGGTGAACCCGATCGTCATTGCGAGGAGCGACAGCGACGAAGCAATCTCGGTGGCAAGGAACTTCCAGTCGAAGCAGATTGCTTCGCTGCGCTCGCGATGACAGCCGATTTATACAGGAGACCACGATGGCCGATCACTTCGAAACCTACATGAACAATCTGGTGCCGATGGTGGTCGAGCAGACCAACCGCGGCGAGCGCGCCTACGACATCTATTCGCGCCTCCTGAAGGAGCGGATCATCTTTCTGATCGGCCCGATCCACGACGCGGTGGGCAGCCTTATCTGCGCCCAGCTCCTCTTCCTCGAATCGGAGAACCCGACCAAGGACATCGCGTTTTACATCAACTCGCCGGGTGGGGTGGTGACATCGAGCCTGGCGATCTACGACACGATGCAATACATCCGCTCGCCGGTGTCGACCGTGTGCATCGGTCAGGCCGCCTCCGCCGGCTCGCTACTTTTGTGCGCCGGCGCCAAGGGCAAGCGCTTCTCGCTGCCCAATTCGCGAATCATGATCCATCAGCCGTCGGGCGGCGCCCAGGGTCAGGCCACCGACATCGAGATCCAGGCAAGGGAAATCCTCGCATTGCGGGCGCGGCTCAACGAGATCTACGTCAAGCATACCGGCCAGCCGCTTGAGGCGATCCAATTCGCGCTGGAGCGCGACAAGTTCCTGTCGCCGGCCGAGGCGCAGGAGTTCGGGCTGATCGATGAGGTGGTTGAGACCCGCCCGAGCCGCGACGAAGATCGCGGCTTTCGCAGCTGAGCACGGCGGAGCGCGGCGTATTTACTAGTTGTTGATCTGTCAGGAGCACATATACTTGGCTGGCCCAAGCGGGGCCTGACGGCGCCGCGCCGGGATGTCCCGCCGGACGCGGCGATGGAGTGGCGATGACCAAGTCCAGCGGTAGCGACTCGAAAAACACGCTCTACTGTTCCTTCTGCGGCAAGAGCCAGCACGAAGTCAGGAAGCTGATTGCGGGTCCGACCGTCTTCATCTGCGACGAATGCGTCGAGCTCTGCATGGACATCATCCGTGAGGAGCACAAGACGACGCTGGTCAAGTCGCGCGACGGGGTGCCGGGGCCGCGCGACATCTGCCGGGTGCTCGACGATTACGTGATTGGCCAGGACCACGCCAAGCGCGTGCTGTCGGTCGCCGTGCACAACCATTACAAACGTCTGGCGCATGGCTCGAAAAACAACGACGTCGAACTGGCGAAGTCGAACATCCTGCTGGTCGGGCCGACCGGCTCGGGCAAGACGCTCTTGGCGCAGACTCTGGCCCGCATCATCGACGTGCCGTTCACGATGGCCGACGCGACGACGCTGACCGAAGCAGGCTATGTCGGCGAGGATGTCGAAAACATCATTCTGAAGCTGCTGCAGGCCGCCGACTACAATGTCG
>DASYUS010000476.1:0-18241 GCA_036000945.1 Allostellaceae bacterium | reverse complement strand
CGAACCGATGTTCCCGACGGACCCGCGCCGCCGTGCGATCGACCGGGCCGTCGGCTTTGTCACCGAGCGGCTCAACGGCGAGGACGGGCTCGGCGGGATTTTCCCGGCGATGGCGAACTCGTTGATGATGTTCGATTGCCTGGGCTATCCGCCGGACCACCCCGATCGCGTCACGGCGGCCGCGGCGCTCCGCAAGCTCCTGGTCTTCGATGGCGAGCGCAGCTACCCGCAGCCCTGCCTTTCGCCGGTCTGGGACAGCGCATTGGCTTGTCACGCGCTGATGGAGGTCGGCGACACGCGGCTTACGCCGGCCATTCGGCGCGCGATCGAGTGGCTCGCCGGCAAGCAGGTGCTCGACACGGTGGGTGATTGGGCCGCGACCCGCCCCGGGCTGCGGCCGGGCGGTTGGGCGTTCCAATATGCCAACCCGCATTATCCCGATCTCGACGACACTGCGGCGGTTGCCCTGGCGCTCGACCGTTTCGACTCGGCGCGCTACCGGCCGGCGACCGACCGTGCCGCCGAATGGGTGGTCGGCATGCAGAGCCGCAACGGCGGCTGGGGTTCGTTCGACGCCGACAACACCCGGTTCTATCTGAACCACATCCCGTTCGCCGATCATGGCGCGCTGCTCGACCCGCCGAGCGCCGATGTCAGCGCGCGCTGCGTCGGGTTTCTCGCCCAGCGCGGTGCCCGCTCCGACCATCCCGCTGTGGCGACCGCGCTCGCCTATCTGCGCCGCGAGCAGGAGGCGGACGGCAGCTGGTTCGGGCGCTGGGGGACCAACTACATCTATGGCACCTGGTCGGTGCTGGCCGGCTTGAATGCCGCCGGGGTCGACCCCGCGGCGCCCGAGGTGCGCCGCGCGGTCGCCTGGTTGATCGCGCGTCAGCACGAAGATGGCGGCTGGGGCGAGTCGGGCGAGAGCTATTCGCCCGAGGCGCCGCATGGCGAGGCACCCTACAGCACGGCCTCGCAGACCGCCTGGGCGGTGCTCGGCCTGATGGCGGCCGGCGAAGTCGATCACCCGGCGGTGAGCGGCGGCATCGCCTATCTGATCGCGCACCAGGACAGCGACGGCAATTGGGACGAGCCGTGGTACACCGCAGTCGGCTTTCCCCGCGTGTTCTACCTGCGCTATCACGGCTATCGCGCGTTTTTCCCGCTCTGGGCATTGGCCCGCTACCGGCGGTTGTCGCTGGCCAATTCGCGGCAGGTGCCGTTCGGGTTATAGCAACAGCCTCGCCCCTGGTTCCGTCGCCGTCCCGGAAGCTGAAAATTCCTTCGTGGCGACAGCAAAGTGGTGTTGGCGATGTTGCTGAAATGGCGCCGATAAAAATGCCATAATCGCATGATAGGCTACTCCCCTTTTGGCGCTGCAACACGCCGATGTCAGGGAGTACGAAATGGCTGCAGATTCCTTGCAAAAAACAGCCGGAACAGCCAGACGGCAGGGCGGGCCGGGACGCCCGTTCCAGAAAGGCCAATCGGGCAATCCCGCCGGGCGCCGGCGCGGTTCGAAAAACCGCGGCACGCTCGCCGCCCAGCTGTTTCTCGACGGCGAGGCAGAAGGGCTGGCGCGCCGGGCGGTCGCGATGGCGCTCGGCGGCGATGCCTTGCTGATGCGCGCCTGCCTCGATCGCATTGTCGCGCCGCGGCGGGGCCGCGCCGTGCAGATTGCACTGCCGCCGGTCGACAATGCCGAGGCGCTCGCCGGGGCGATGGGCATGGTCGCCGCCGCAGTCGCTGCGGGTGAGATTTCGCCGGAAGAGGGTGCCGAGTTTGCTCAGATCGTTGACGTCTTCGCGCGCACGATCGCGACAAGGGATCTGGCGCGCCGGGTGAGCGAGCTGGAGAACGCTTATGCCGCGCAGTCTTGAGGCGCGCATCGAACGGCTCGCCAGGCCGTTGCATCGGCGCGATCTGGCGGCAGTCTGGCACCGCAGGACGCTGCGCGCCCGCCTCAAGGTTTGCACCCTTGTCCGTGCGGCCGCGGCGGAAGCCGGGCTGGACCCGGCCGGGATTTCCGTCCTTCGCCTTGAGGCGGAAGCCTTGGCCGAGCTGGCCGCGCTCGGCGACACGCCGGCGCTGCGCGCCGCTGACGAGGCGCTGGCTGCGGTCGAACGCCGTGCTGGCGATGCCGATGAATTGGCCGGCCGGCTGGCCCGCCTCGCCCGCTGCTACGCCGACGGCAGCCATCCGCCGGCTAGCGGTTCGCTCGCCTCCTGGCATGCGTGGGCCCTCGTCCGCGAGAGCGGCCCGCCGCCCACTCCCTCCCCATCGAGGGGCATCGAGGGGGAGGGCGTCGGAATGCAATTCCCCTGACTCCCGGTTACGCCATCCCGAGCCGCTGGCTGGCGATCTTGGCGCCGTCGGCCATCGCCTTCAGTTTCGCCCACACCACGTCCTCGGTGACGCGGCCCATGCCGGCCGAGGTGTCAAAGCCGCAATCGGTGGCGGCCATCACGCGGTGCGGGTCGCCGACGGCGTTGGCGACGCGTTCGAGGCGGTCGGCGACGACTTCAGGGTGCTCGACGAAACCGGTCAAATCGTCGATCACGCCGGCGGCGATGATCTGGTCGTCGGCCAGCGGGAACTGCGTCAGCACGCGGTATTCGTGCTGGTGGCGCGGGTTGGCGAACGGCAGGACAAAGCCGCCGACATTCGCCTTTTCGAGGATCGGCAGGATGTCGGCCAATGGCACGT
Source organism: Allostellaceae bacterium (assembly GCA_036000945.1). GTDB lineage: Bacteria > Pseudomonadota > Alphaproteobacteria > ATCC43930 > CGMCC-115725 > DATARH01. The sequence goes on along the minus strand of DASYUS010000476.1, from coordinate 15,535 downwards.
CGCGGTCGTGCGGGCCCTCGTAATTGCCCCAGCAGACATGGAGGCGTACCCGGTCGCGCGGCACGCCGACGATCGCCCGGTTGATCGCCTCGATCACCTCTTCGACAAAGCCGAGAAATTCCCCGAGCGGCCGGTCGTTGTAGGTCAGGTGGCGCTCCAGCGCGAGATCGGGGCAGTCGAGCTGCAAGAGGAACCCGGCGTTGACGATCGCCTCGTACTCGATCTTCAGCGCCGCGGCGACGGCCGCGAGATAGGCGCCGAAACTGTCGTAATATTCGTTCTTCATCGCCGCGGCGATGATGCCGGGCGATGGTGCGGTCATGAACGGCTCGACAAAGGCGCCGGGCCGCGCGTCCAGCGCGGCACGGAAATCGGCGCATTCGGCTTTGAGTTCGCTGTCGTCGACATAGCGGACCTCGCCCACCGCCTTTGGCGGCTGGTAATTGCCGACCGCCTCGCGCGCCGCCAGCATCCGCGCCATCTGCTCCTTCAACTGCGGATAGCGCTCGACATCGCCGCGCGGCCAGCGCTGCCAGGCGCCGCCGAACCCGCTCATGCGGTGGCGAACGTAGAGGAAGAAGGCCTCGCGCTGCTGCTCGCCGTTGTTGCCGATGTCGATGCCGGCCTCGATCTGCCGGTCGAGGATGTTGCCGAGCGCCGCCTTGCCCAGCCGGTCGAGCTCGGCGGCGTCGATCGCCTCGCCGCGGGCCCGCCGGACGTAGAGCCGGACAAGCTCGGCCGGGCGCGGCAGGCTGCCGGTATGCGTCGTCAGAATGCGGTCCTGGCTCCATTGCATCGCTCGATCCTTCCCTCTTTCATGGTCCGCGCGAATTGACAAAGCCACTTCTCGACCGCAAAACGCAAGGGCATCGAGGGGAGAGGGACATGCGCCTCGGCAAGGCGATGCATCGCGCCGTCGCGGTTTTCGGCACACTGCTCCTGGCGACATTGACGACAGCTTCGGCTTCGGCCGAGAGCCTGCGTGCGCGCGGCGCCTACCTGGTCAACACGATCGCCGCCTGCGGCAACTGCCACACGCCGAAGGACGCCAAGGGGCGGGCGATCGCCGGGAAGGAGCTGTCGGGCGGGTTCGTTTTGGACATTCCGCCCGGCCGCATCGTCGCGCCGAACATCACCCCCGACCTAGAGACCGGCATCGGCAAATGGAGCCCGGCCCAGATCGTCACGGCGCTGCGCGAGGGCAAGCGGCCGGACGGGCGAATCCTCGGGCCGCCGATGCCGTTCGAGTGGTATCGGCAGCTCTCGGACCGCGATGCGGCGGCGATCGCCGCCTATGTGCGCGGCGTCGCTCCGGTGCGCCACGCCGTCGAGCCTTCGCAATTCAAGATCCCGCTGCCGCCATCCTATGGGCCGCCGGTCGGGCATGTCGAAGCGCCGCCCACCACCGACAAAATCGCCTATGGCGGCTATCTTGCGGGGCCGGTCGGCCACTGCATGGAATGCCACACGCCGTTTGCCAAGCCGGGCGAGCTCGACATGAGCAGGCTCGGCGCCGGCGGGCAGGAATTCCCGGCCATCGACAAGCCCGGCGCGACGGTCGTCAGCCGCAACATCACGCCGGACCCCGACAGCGGTCTCGGGAAATGGAGCGACGCCGACATCAAGCGCGCGATCCGTACCGGGATCCGCCCCGACGGCACAAAGCTGGTGCGGACCATGGCGTTCGACTGGTACGCCAAGATCGCGCCCTCGGACCTCGACGCGATCGTCGCCTACCTGCGCTCGCTGAAACCGCTGAAGTAGCCGCGCCGGACCTCCCGCATCGCGGGAAGGGCCGCTTTACGTGCGTGGCACCACATAGGGGCGCAGCGTGCCGACGAAATCCTCTTCGCTCGATACGTGCTCGACGAACCGGATGACCTCGGTTGCCCACGTTACGGTGTCATCGAACGACGTGTCGTATCCGTTGGCAATCAGGAACTGGACCATCGCAATAAAGGCGGTGCGCTTATTGCCCTGCTCAAACGCGTGTGATTGCGCGATGCCGGCCATCAGCCGAACGGCCAGCACGATGAAGTCGCCCTCGCCGTAAGCGAAGGCATTCTGCGGGCGCGCAAGGGCGCTTTCCAACAGGCCTGCGTCGCGCAAAAAATGCGGTTCGCCGGTGATCGCGACGGCTGCCCGGTTTATCTCGACGACCGCCTCTGGTGGCAGCCACTGCGGCTCATTTAGCAAGGGCGGCTAAGATTTTCGGATAACGGGCAATGATTTTGCGGGTCAACTCCGCATGGTCGGTCTCGCCCTTCACCGGACGGGGAACGGCACTCGCTTCGACGACATCGATGCCCAACTCCGAGAGCATCGACATGGCATCTTCGATCTGTTCTGAGGAAACTTGATCCGCGGGCAATGCCGCGTTTACCTCATCGAAGGTGACGTAGCGATGCTGCTTAGCCCGCGCCACTAATTGCTTGATGCTTTCTGCAACCGCATCGTATGCCATGTCGCCACGCATCCCTTCTTCGCACTCAGATGTGATGCCCCGATCCGCCTGCGACAAGCGCGGCGGCCTCTAACCTACTCCGCCGCCTCTTTCCTGGGGGTCCGGACGACCTTCTCGCGCATCGTGACGAATTCCTCGGCAGCCGAGGGGTGGATGCCGACGGTCTGGTCGAACATCCGCTTCGAGGCACCGCATTTGACCGCGATCGCCAGGCCCTGGATGATCTCCGGCGCGTCGGGGCCGAGCATGTGGCAGCCCAGCACCCGCTCGCTTCTGCCGTCGACCACCAGTTTCATGAAGGTGCGTTCGTCGCGCCCGGAAAGGGTGTTCTTCATCGGCCTGAAGCGCGCGCAGTAGACATCGACATCGTCGCCGTATTGCGCCCGCGCCGCTTCCTCGGTGAGGCCGACCGTGCCGATCGGCGGGTTCGAGAACACCGCGGTCGGCACGTCGTTGTGGTCCATCCTGATCGGGTTGGCGTTGTAGAGCGTCTCGGCGAGGGCACGCCCTTCGGCGATCGCCACGGGGGTCAGGTTGAGCCGGTCGGTCACGTCGCCGACGGCGTAGATGTTCGGCACGCTGGTGCGCTGCCATTCGTCGACCTCGACGGCGCCCTTTTCGTTCGCCTTGACGCCGACCGCGTCAAGCCCGAGCCCGCGGGTGTTGGGACCGCGTCCGGTCGCATACATGACGAGGTCGGCCGAGATCTCCTGGCCGATCGAGGTGAACACCGAATAGCCCTCGTGCGGCGCCTTTTCGATGCGGGTCACGTTGCAGCGCGTGTGGATCTCGATGCCGCGCCCGCGCATCTCCTGGGCCAGCGCGACGCGCAGATCGTCGTCGAAGCCGTAGAGCAGCTCCTCGCGCCGGATGATCTCGACGACCTCGGCGCCGAAGCCGCGGAAAATGCCGGCGAACTCGACCGCTATATAGCCGCCGCCGACGATGACGATCTTGCGCGGCAGGGCCGGCAGGTCGAGCGCCTCGTTCGACGAGATGACGTGCTCGATGCCGGGAATATCGGGCACGGTCGGATGGCCGCCGGTGGCGATCAGGATGTTCTCGGCGGTGTAATGCCGCCCGGCGACCTCGATGGTGTGCGGATCGACCAAGACGCCGCGGCCTTCAATGATCTCGACGCTACTGCCCTTCAGCATGTTTTTGTAGATCTGTTCGAGCCGGTCGAGCTCCTTGTTCTTCGCGGCGATGAGGCTCGGCCAATCGAAACTCGGCGGCGCCACGCTCCAGCCGAACCCGGCGGCGTCGGCGAACGCATCAGCAAATTGCGCGCCGTAGACGAGGAGCTTTTTCGGCACACAGCCGCGCAGCACGCAAGTGCCGCCGATCCGGCTCTCCTCGATGATCGCGACCTTGGCGCCGTAGCTGCCGGCACGGCGCGAACTGGCGACGCCGCCCGAGCCGGCGCCTAACGTAATCATGTCGAAATCATAGCGCGCCATGCCGGGTCCACTCCACTTGTCGGTTGCTCTGGCTTCTGGTTGTCACAACCCGGCCGCCGCCGCAAGCCGCGGGATGGCAGCGACAGTCCGCCGGGCTGTCGTCATTCCCACGGCAGGCTCGGCGGATTGCCGGCGACGGGGGTGAAGTGCTTGCCGAGATAGCGCCGGTCGAGGTGCTCGATCTCGAGAAAGGCGGCGTTTTCGCGGGCCGGCTTGTAGACGCGGAAATGGCGCATGATGCCGAGCGTCGCGGCGCTTTCGAGCGGGCCGCAAAAGGCCGCGCTCGGCTCCGCAAAGTCGGGCTGCGCTGTCCAGCGCGCAAGCTGCGCCGCATTGAGGAAAAAGCATCCGGAATGCGGGTTTTCGACGCGCTGGAAGGCGATCTGCCGGCCGAGCACCGGCGCCGCCAGCCGCCGGTCCTCGGTGATCCGCTGCAGCCCGGAGGCGATTGCGCGATCATGCGAATTGCCGTCGATGTAAAGCTTGTAGGGCACGGGGTCGCCGGTCAGCTCGAAACGGTTTGGCTGCAGCACCGTGGCGACGCCGAACTCGCCGTTGAACCAGGCCAGCTTTGTAAAAAACAGCGCGTCGGACAGCCGAAGATCGTCTTCGAGATAACCGAAATAATCGTAGTGCCCGAGGCCGCTCCGCAGCACCTTGTGGCACTCGAAGCCGAGAAAGCGGGGTTCGGCATTGGTGCGGACGTGGTGGAAGCCGCAGCCCGCGAGATCGGCAACCAGGTGACTGTCCCCGGCGGTGCAAAGCGCCACGGTGATCGTCGCCGACCACTGATGATTGGCCGGGTGAAAGCTGTTTTCCTTGCCGTCGATCAGGGATTGCGCCGCCGAGAAGGTCCGCCACAGGCTGCCGAGACAGCACCGTACGACCTGCGCGCGCACCTCGGCCGCAGTGCGCTCGGACCCGTAATTGCCGGCCGGCTCCGAGCCGAAATAATGCGGGATCGCAAACAGAATGCGCATCTTACAGTCCGATCAGCGCAGCCAGTTTGCTGCGGACGTCATCGAGGATGCCGGCAGGAACCTTCCCGGCAAAGACAATCGGTCGGGCCAAGGTGTCGATGCTGCGCACGTGCCCCGTCAGGATTTCTCCGGAAACGGGCAGTCCGGCCGGCAATACGACGCTGGTGCCGAAAGGCCGGACACGCGAGGTTATCGGGCACACGATCGCGAATTCGGTCGCCTGCGAGAATTCGACCGGGGATACCACCAGAGCCGGCCGGCGACCGCTTTGTTCGCGCCCGACACGCGGATCGAAATCTGTCCAGATCAGATCGCCCGCCGCCGGCGCATAGGCCATCGCCGCGCTACTCGACGATCTCGCGCCCGCGGTCCGGCCCCCAGTCAAATGCCTCGCGCATCGCCTGGGGGGTCACGCCTTTTAACAGGTCGGCCAGGACATAACGCCGCCGAGCCGAGGTGATGACGATGCGATCGTCTTCCATTTCCACCTCGACTCGAGCGCCGTCGCAAAGCCCCATCCGCGCGGCGATGTCCTTCGGAATGCGCAGTCCAAGACTATTGCCCCATCGCGCGACCTGCACCTGCATAACGGCGGCCTTCCTTCGAGTTCAGGATATACATATGATATCCGGTGAACAAAGGCAACCTCACCGGTCGATGCCGCCGAGGCAGAGGTATTTGACTTCGAGGAACTCCTCGATGCCGAAATGCGAGCCCTCGCGGCCGATGCCCGATTCCTTCATGCCGCCGAACGGCGCGATCTCGGTCGAAATGATGCCTTCGTTGATGCCGACGATGCCGTATTCCAAGGCCTCGGCGACCCGCCAGATACGGCCGATGTCGCGGCTGTAGAAATAGGCGGCGAGGCCGAACTCGGTATCGTTGGCCATCCTGACCGCCTCCGCCTCGGTCGTGAAGCGGTAGAGCGGGGCGACGGGGCCGAACGTCTCCTCCTTGGTGATCAGCATGTCGGTCGTCACGTCGGTCAATACGGTAGGCTCGAAAAAGCTGCCGCCGAGCGCGTGGCGATGCCCGCCGAGCGCCACCTTGGCGCCCTTCTTCAATGCGTCGGCGATGTGGCTCTCGACCTTCTCGACGGCCTTCATGTCAATCAGCGGGCCGATGACGGCGCCGGCTTCGAAGCCCTGTGCAACCTTCATCGCCCCGGCCGCCTCGGCAAGGCGCTTGGTGAAGGCGTCATAGACCCCGTCCTGCACAAGGATGCGGTTGGCGCAGACGCAGGTCTGCCCGGCATTCCTGTATTTCGAGCCGATCGCGCCCTTCACCGCCATCTCGATGTCGGCGTCGTCGAAGACGATGAAGGGGGCGTTGCCGCCGAGTTCGAGCGACACCTTCTTCACCGTCCCGGCGCATTGCTCCATTAGCAACTTGCCGATCTCGGTCGAACCGGTGAAGGTCAGCTTGCGCACGGTCGGGTTCGAGGTCATCTCGCCGCCGATCTCCGTGGCGCCGCCAGTGACGCAGGAGAAGACGCCCTTCGGCACCCCGGCGCGCTCAGCCAGCTCGCACAGCGCCAAGGCCGAATAGGGCGTCGCGCTCGCCGGCTTCAGCACCATCGTGCAGCCGGCGGCGAGCGCCGGGCCGGCCTTGCGGGTAATCATTGCCGCCGGGAAGTTCCACGGGGTGATCGCCGCGCACACGCCGATCGGCTCCTTGATGACGACGATGCGCTTGTCGGCGCCGTGCGCGGGGATCGTGTCGCCGTAGACGCGCTTTCCTTCCTCGCCGAACCACTCGATGAACGAGGCGGCGTAGGCGATCTCGCCCTTTGCTTCGGCCAAGGGCTTGCCCTGCTCGGCGGTCATCAGCGTCCCGAGGTCTTCCTGGTTTGCCATTAAGAGGTCGAACCAGCGGCGCAATATCTGGGCGCGCTCCTTCGCGGTCTTGGCGCGCCACGCCGGCAAGGCCCGGTCGGCCGCCTCGATCGCCCGGCGGGTCTCCTCGGCGCCCATCTTCGGCACGGTGCCGAGTGTCTCGCCGGTCGCCGGGTTGGTGACGGCAATCGTCGCGCGGCCGATCGCGTCGACCCATTCGCCGTCGATGTAGCAATGCTGACGGAACAGCTTTTCGTCGTGCAGCCTCATCGCGCCCTCCTCTCGCCGCCGCGGCCGCGAGCCGGCCGCCTTATGGTGAAGACCACCCGAAGAATCATACGTACGGGCGGGCCGAGCCTTTGGCAAGGGCGCGAGCTTTACGCAGTTGTGCGCACCGTTCGGGCGATCTCTTTCTGCCGGTCGAACTCGGCGCGGCGCCGGGCGATTTCCTCGGGCGAGAGCCGGGCAAGGTTGGAAAAATCGAGCTTCCAGGCCGGGTCGGCGCTCCAGCGCAGCGGCGACTGCACCGTGGTGCGCGGCGCCGGCGCCGCTTCGAGGACGCGCAGCGCGAGTTCAAGCGTCGCTTCCTGCGACGGCCGATCGTGCGGCCGTCCGGCCGGGTTGCCGAGCGGGAAATCGCTGAACAGAAAGCGCGGCACGCCGACATGCTCGACGATGTCCTTGGCGCACCCCATGATCACGGTCGGGATGCCGGCGGCTTCGAGGTGACGGGCGGCCAGACTCACGGTCTGGTGACACACCGGTCAAACCGCGACGAGAATGACCCCGTCGGCCTCGTCCTCGCGAACCCGCGCCAGCAGCTCCGGACAGTCCCGCTCCAGCGTCGCCCGGTGGCTGCGGTCGGTTGGCGCGCCGTGGAAGCGCGGCGCCACCTCGCGGATCTTCCCCTTGGCGGCTGCCCGGTGCAATTCCGGCAGCGGAAACCATGTGTTAGGGTCCTCGGCCGTCGTATGGATCCGGTCGTAGCCGATGTGCGAGATGCGCAGATCGTGATCGGCTGCGGTGTCACCGGAATAGACCCGGTAGAATTTCGCCCCGCCGTTATACGGCGCGCCCGGCCCCTGGTCGCCCTTGTCCGGTTGGTAGGGCGCCGCCGTCGTAATAAGCGCGATGCGGCTGTCACGCAGCGGCTTTTTCAACGGCGCGAACGGCACCTCGGCATAATGCGCCCAGCGATAGGGCGCGCCGTAGCCGAGCCCCTGATAATATTCCCGGATACGCTGCATGTAGGGGATCGGCGCATCGTGCTCCGGGGCAAACCCGAACCCGTCCTCTTCGCGGTCGCTCATACGATTGCTCCTTCCGATCAAACGTCGAGGCGTTCTTCGGACAGTGGCTTGCGGGCGTTCACGTTAAAGCGGGCGTCGTAAATCGGGCGGCCGCCGGTTGTTGGTCCCTGGTACTGCACGAACAGCATGACGCCGCCGGTCTCGGTGTGCAGCTCTTCCTCGTAATGGGGATCGGGGTGATGGATCATCGTCCCCGGTCCGTAGCTCCCGCCGCCGATCGTGAAAGTTCCCTCGAGGATGTACCAGACTTGCGCGAAATCGTGCCGGTGGATCGGATGGTGCGCCCCGGGTTCGTAGCGCACGAACCCGGCATTCGGCTCGCTCGGCCGGTCTGCGCGCGGGTGGAACAGCATCTTGCTCCATTGCCCGGGAAACCGCAGCATCTCCCACTCGCGCTCGCTCTCATGCACCGCCTCCATCGGCTGATCGCCGGGTTTGCGCTGGACGGTCGCCATCGTCTCGGTCATGACCGGCTCCCCTCGCTCGCTCAACGGAAATACTCGGTGTCCTGCGGTCGCGGCTGCCAGTCCGGGTTGCTCGGCCATTCCTTGGTGCGGCCGGCCATGTCGGCGCCGTAGCGCACGCGGAACAAGAGAGTGCGTGCCGGCCCGGTGATCCATTCGTGCAATTCGCCGGGCGGGTGCACCACGAACGAGCCGGGGACCACCGCGACCGTCCCCTCCGGGGTCTTCATTGTGCCGCCGCCCTCGAAGCAGAAATAGATCTCGGTCGCATGCGGATGACAATGATAGGGGCTGGTTTGCCCCGGCTCCCAGCAGGCGACCGTCACATCGCCCTCGGCGACCCGGCCGAGCACCCGCTCGACATGCTTTTTCGGGTCGAATTTCTCTTCGCTCTTCAGGTTGAAAACGTGCATGGCCGGGGTTGTCCTCTCGATCGTCAATGACGCCATTCGTTGGCCGGTGGCGCGGCCTCGCCGAGCGGCAGGGCAGGAGCGGCCGGCAGTGCCGGCACCGTCTCGGCCGGTTGCGCCGGACGGGCTTCGGCGGCGCGGCGCAGCCGATACGAGGCCCGCACCGTCAGCGGGATTGAGCCGAGATACACCACTCCGACGACGATCAGCGTCAGCCACGGCGCGGTCGTCAGAAAGGCGGTCGCGACGCCGATCCCGAGCAATGTCGGCACCACGAAATGGTGCGGAATGCGGATGCGCTTCAACGACACTGTCGGGATCGTACTGACCATCATCAGCGCAACGAAGGTGATCCACACACCGTTGAGGTATGGCGAGCGGGCGATCCAATCGACCCATCCGCCGCCCCACTCGAAGCTGAGGAACATCGGCAGCATCAGGAGCCCGGCGCCGGCCGGCGCCGGCGCGCCGGTGAAGAAGTTCGCCGCCCAGGGCGGCGGCTCGGCCACCAGCTGCGTGTTGAAGCGGGCCAGCCGCAAGGCGCAGCAGACCGCGTAAAACAGCACGATCGCCCAGCCGAAGCTGTGCCATTGCACCATCGTCCACAAGTAGAGCATGGCGGCCGGGGCGACGCCAAACGCGATAAAGTCGGACAGGCTGTCGAGCTCGGCGCCGAACCGCGAGGTTGCCTTCAACAACCGCGCCAAGCGGCCATCGAGCCCATCGAAGATGCCAGCGGCGATCAGCGTGAAGACGGCGTATTCGAATTGCCCCTTGATGGCAAAGCGGATCGCCGTCATCCCGGCGCACAGCGCCAGCAAGGTCAAGACGTTCGGCACCATGCGGTTGATCGACAGCTCGGACAACAGGCGCCGCCGCCTGCGTGGCCGCCGCACCCGGACCCGTACCCGCATCTTGGGCGATCGCATCGCCGGGCACCCTTTCTTCGCCACCGGGCTGCGCCGGTCAGTCTACAACAAATTCCGGGCGCAATGGGCATACCCTCAATGCGCGATGCCGCCCTGCTCAGCCCGACTATCGGGCGGCGGGGCCGGCCGCGCGGCGAGCACGGTCTCGCCGGCGACCATGCGCTGGCCGAGCACGACCAGCGGCCGGTAAGGCGGCGGGATGTAGACATCGACGCGCGAGCCAAAGCGGATGAGGCCGATGCGCTCGCCGGCGGAGAGCAGCTGGCCCTCATAGGCCGGGCAGACGATGCGCCGCGCCACCAGCCCGGCGATCAGCACGAAGGCGATCCCAGGGGTGGCATCTGCCGCCTCGGGCTGCGCCAGCCGGATCGCCAGGCGCTCGTTGTCGAGGCTCGCTTTGTCGAGACTGGCGTTGATGAAGCGCCCCTTGGTGTAGCGCCGCGCCGCGACCCGTCCCGCCACAGGGGCGCGCGCGACGTGGACATCGAACAGGTTGAGGAAGATGCCGACCCGCGGCACCGGGATCGTGCCCATGTCGAGTTCGGGCGGCGGCGGCGCCGGCCCCATTGCAACGACGACGCCGTCCGCCGGGCTGACGATCAGCCCAGGCCGAGTCGGCGTCACGCGCCACGGATCGCGAAAGAAATACGCGATCCACAGCATCAGGATCAGCCCCGCCCAGCCCGCCGGCCGCCACACGAGGAACAGCACGATGGTCGCGAGCGCCGCGATGGCGATGAATTTCCAGCCGTCGGGGTGGATCGGCGCGAGGGTGTTGCGAAGCATTCAGCGCCGGCAGCTATCGCCTCTCCCGCAACGCGGGAGAGGGTAAGGAGCAGGGGCTCATCGCCCCTCTCGGCGCCAGGCCGCAAGGAGGAGGCCGATCGCCAGCAGCAAGGCGGCGAGGGCCGGAACGAGCGGCATTTCGCTGAACCCGGTCACGCGGTAGTCGCCGTTCTCGCGCAGCCCCATCCAGTTGTAGCCGGCGGCGGCGCGGCCCGGCGACACCCGGCGGATCTGCGGGATCGTGCCGTCGCCGGCCCAGAACACCGAACCGCCCGTGGCCCGTGCCAAGGGTTCCAGCTTTTCCGGGGTGGCGCGGACATCGGCCAGCTCGACCGGGTTCAGCGGGCCGGCCGCGGCAAGGGCAGTACGGTTGCCGTCGCTGACCCGATAGAGCCCCATCTGCGAAATCGCCATCGTGCCGGTGCTGCGGCCACCACCGGCCGGCGTCAAGGTGAGGCTCGTGGTGGTCCCGTCCGGCGCTGTCACGGTCACCGGGCGGTCGTCGGGTTCGAGCGATTGGCGGGTGACGGCGAGCCGGTCGCCCTCGATCGCCGCGCGCAGATCGTTCTCTTCGAGGTCGGGCTCCTTCATCAACCAATAGGCCAGCCGGCGCAGCAGCTCGGATTGCGGTCCGCCACCTTCGAAGCCGCGCGCCCACAGCCACATCTGGTCGGAGAGGAGCTGCGCCACCCGGCCCTTGCCGACCCGGTCGAGGACCAGAAGCGGCTGGCCGTGATCGCCGCTCATCACCGTGTTGCCACGATGGACGCGCGAATCGACCTGGCGGAACCAGCGACCCCAAGCCGGCGTCTCGCCTGGCTTGCCGGCGCCGGGCAGATCCTCGGTTACCGGGTGGCGCCGGCCGAGGTCGGTCAGCTGCGGCTTGAACCCCTCCTCGTCGACATTGCCGGTCGGCTCGGTCGGCAGGATCTCGCCGAGCGGCGTGCGAAACAGGCTCATCGGCGTGCCGAAGCTGGGCCCCGCCGCTTCGAGAAAGGCGCCGCCCTTGCGCACATAGCGCACGACGTTCTCGATATAGGCCTGCGGAATGATGCCGCGCCGGCTGTAGCGGTCGAAGATGATCAGGTCGAATTCGTCGAGCTTCACGTCGAACAGCTCGCGGATCGGAAAGGCGATCAGCGACAATTCCTTGATCGGTGTGCCGTCCTGCTTCTCGGGGGGCCGCAAGATCGTGAAATGCACGAGATCGACCGACGGATCGGATTTGAGGATGTTGCGCCACACCCGCTCGCCGGCATGCGGCTCACCCGACACCAGGAGCGTCCGCAGCCGGTCGCGCACCCCGTTGACCGCAACCACGGCGCGGTTGTTGGCCAGGGTCAGCTCCCGCTCCCCCGGCTCGACCTCGAGTTCGAGCACGTTCGGCCCGCCGTGGTCGATCGGGATCGACAGTGGCACGTCGCGCCCGACCGGCACCGTCAGCTGGGATGCCGCGCCGCCGTCCTTGCGCCAGGTTACTCGCGCCTGACGTGAGGCGCCGCGCGGCGGGCTCCCCGCGGGAGCTGCTTTCGGCTCCGGTAGATCTTCGACCCGGATCGTCAGCGGCATGTCTTTGCCGACGAGGCCGAAGCTCGGTGCCTGGGCAACGACGAGGCGTCGGTCGCGCTCGTCTGGGTGCCCGGAGAGCAGCACCTGCAGCGGCGCGCCCAGCTCGCGGGCGGCGGCGGCAGGCTCGCCGGAAGGCACGTCGTGGACCTGCCCGTCGGTGAGCATGACAATCGCGGCGAGGCGCTGCCGCGGGATGTCCGACATGGCCCGGCTCACCGCAGCAAACAGCCGGGTGCCGTCGTCGCCGCTGCCCGGCTGCAGCTTGCCGGCGCGGACGGTCCGCACATCGAGATTTCGCTCATGCCCGAGCCGTTCGGTCAGCGCCGCCAGTGCCGCCTCGGTGGCGTGCCGGCGGTTGCCGATCGCCTGGCTCGACGACTCGTCGACGACGATGACCGCAACGTCACGCAACGGCGAACGCTGCTCCTCGACGAGCGACGGGTTGACGAGGATCGCCAGCAGCATCGCCAGCGCGGCGCCGCGCCAGGCGATACCGCGGGCGCGACGCCAGAGGCCGAACGCCAGCGCCAGCAGGGTGCCGGCAGCGAGTGCAGCGATCGCCCACCACGGCAGCAGCGGCGCCGTCGCCACCGTGTAGGCGCTGCCGCCGAGCGCCGCGATCATCGCGGGCCCTCACCCTGTCCCTCTCCCCGCACGCGGGGAGAGGGAACGCGGTTGCAACGACGGCGCAGCTCTCCCTCGCCCCGCTTGCGGGGAGAGGGTCGGGGTGAGGGGCATGGCGGCATCAGCCGGTTCATTGGCCGAGCCGCTCCAGGATCGCCGGCACGTGTACCTGGTCGGTTTTGTAATTGCCGGTCAGCACGTACATGACGAGGTTAACCCCGAAGCGCATCGCCATCTCGCGCTGCTGCTCGCCGCCGGGAACGCAGGGGAAGGCCGCGCGGCCTTGGTCGTCGACCGCCCAGGCGCCGGCCCAGTCGTTGCCGCCAACGATGACGCTCGTCACCCCGTCGTTGACGCGGTCCTCTACCGGCTCGATCCACACCTGGCCACTGTTCCAGCGGCCGGGGAATTCGTGCAGCAGGTAGAACGATTTGGTCAGCACATGGTCGGGCGGCACCGGGATCAGCGGCGGGATCTTGACGGCGCCGACCAGGCGGCGCAACCGGGCTTGCGAGGCTGCGGCGCTGCCGAAGGGTCCAGGGGTTTCCGCCCCTGAATTACGGGTGTCGAAGAGGATCGTGCCGCCGGTCTCCAGGTAGCGGTTGATGCGCTCGACCGCCCGCGGCGAGGGCGGCGGCTGCTCCGCCGTCACCGGCCAGTAGAGCAGCGGGAAAAAGATCAGCTCGTCGGTCTCGAGATTGACCGCCAGCGGCGCTGCGGTCTCGACCGCGGTGCGTCGGTTGAGCGTCGCGATCAGGCCGACGAGACCGGCGCGGCTCACCGCATCGACCGCCTCGTCGCCGGTCTGGATATAGGCGAGCCGAAGCTCGGAGGTGGCGCGCACGACGAAGGCGTCATCGGCGCTGGCGGTGGCAGCCGGCAGGATGATCAGCGCGAGCAGCGCGCCCGCCGCCATCCTGGCCGGGCGCCGCAGCAGCAGGCCGCGCAGCGCATAAGCGATCAAGAGGTCGAGGAGCGCGAGGAGGAAGGCGGCGGTCAGCAGTGGCGGGCGGAAATCGACCTCGCTGCTTTTGCGCTCGAAGGTCTCCCTTGCGGCGGCGGCCGGCAGTTCGCCGATCGGCTTCAACTCGCGGATCGCGGCCGACAGGTTGAGGGCGCGCCGCGCGTCGGCGGTGCCGTAAAACCCCGGCGGGTGGCGCGGCGACGGCATGGCGCTGGCGATCTCCTTGCCGGAAATCGGCCGCGCGCTCGGCGGGGCATGCTGCAGGTGGCCGAACCCGTCGAGCGTCTCGACCGGCGCCAGCGCGCCCTCGCTGGCCGCGGCGACACCCTGGCTCATCGCCACCACCCGGCGCAGCATCTCGACGAACAGCCCGGAAAGCGCCAGATTGGACCATTCGGCATTGGCCGTGGTGTGCACCAGCACGGTCCAGCCTTGCCCATGCTTTTCCGCGGTTACCAGCGGCGTGCCGTCGGCGAGCCGTGCCCAGGTCTTGTTGGCGAGATCGAGGTCGGGTTCGGCCAACACCTGCCGTGCCACCGTTACGTCGGTCGGGACCGGGAGATCGGCAAATGGGCTGTCGGCGGCGAATGGCGCGAGCTTTGCCGGCTTCTCCCAGGACAGCGCGCCGCCGATCGTCCGGCCGCCGCGCCGCAGGCGGACCGGCAAGAGATGGTCACTCTGCTCGGCCAGCCGCGGCCCGGCAAAGCGCAAGAGGACGCCGCCCGCCTCGATCCACTTGCGGATGGTCTCTTCCTCGGCCGGCGAATCCGGCCCGGCATCGGCATAGATCAGCACGGCCGTCTCGCGCTTCAGCAGATCGACGGCGCGGCCTCGATGCACCTCGGTGAACGGCGCAAGCGCGCGTTCGAGGTAGAAATTCTGGCTGAGGAGCGGCTGCCCGGCGGCGGCGGCCGCAGCCGCGATGCCGACCGGCCGGCGCCGCCAGCGCTCGTCGACGAGCAGCACTCCGCCCGCCGATTCCTCGCCTTCGACCTCGATCCGGGCGACTCGGTTGCGCAACTCGTTCGGCAAGGTGAGCCGCACGGCGACGGCGTCATCGCCAGGCGCCAGCGTCACCGTCTTGCGCGCCAGCACCGCACCGTCTTCGCCGCTCGCCCGCACCGTGATCGAGCGCGGCAGCGTCGCCGGCAGCGAGCGCACGACAACGCCGAACTCCTTCCCCGCCGGCCCGGCCGGGTCGGCGTCGGCAGCGATGAGGCGCGGCGCACCAGCCTCTTCCGCAGCGACGTAGCGCAGCGTGCCATGCTCGGCGAGGTAATCGGCAAGCGTGCCTGCGGCGCCGTCATCGACGCCGTCGCTGAGCCATACCGCGGTGCCGATCTGCGGCAAGTTCATCGCCTTCAGCCGGGCCAGTGCCGCCTGCCGGTCGCCGGGCCAGGGCTTCGGCAGCAGCGCCTGGACAGCCGCGCGCGCATCGGCGGCGCGGATCGGCGCGAGCGGCGGCGGCGGCTCGCCGGACGCCGGCGCCGCCGTCGTCACCAGCACGATCTGGCGATCTTCGCGTTCGGCCTCGGCAAGGAGGTCAATCGCCGCCCTCTGGCGCCGACCCCAATCGCGGGCCGCCGTCCAGCCGTCGTCGATGATGAGGGCCACCGGCCCGTAGCCCGCCAGCTGCGCCTGCGGGTTGAGCAGCGGATGGGCGAGCGCGAGGATGACCAGCGCCGCGAGAAACGTCCGCAGCAGGATCAGCCACCACGGCATGCGCGCTGGGGTTTCCTC
>DASYUS010000475.1:0-5535 GCA_036000945.1 Allostellaceae bacterium | reverse complement strand
CCAGCGAGCCCAGCACCTTCGGCTGGTCGTTGGTCAGATGGCGCACCAGGATCTCGGTGTAGCCGATTTCCGCGAACGACCGAAACTCTTCCGCGACTTCGTCGACCGACCCCGCGATCATCGCTTCGGCTGGCATGCCGCGATAGCCTTGGCTCCTCGCCTGCTGCAATACCGCCTGTGCCTCAGCCGACGACTGGCCGACGTAGATGTCGCGCCGCAGCACGACGGCGCCCGGCTTTTTGCCGTAGACGGCGCAGCGCTCGCGGTAGAAGTCGGCTTGCGTGCGGGCTTCTTCGCGGGTGAGGCCGGGGCTCGCGATCCAGCCCTCGGCCAGCCGCGCCGCGCGGTCGATGGCGGGCGGCGCGCTGGCGCCGATATGCACTGCGACGGGCTCGGCCGGACACAGCGCGAGGCTCGCCTTGTCGATCCGAAAGCGCCGCGAGGAACTCACCGTCTCGCCTGCCAACAGGCGGCGGACGATGTCGAGCGCCTCCTCGAAAGCCGACGGACGCGTCTTCATGTTGGCGCCCATCGCGGCGAACCGGTCGTCGCCCCAGCCGAGCCCGCATTGCATGATGAAGGGGCCTTGCGCGATGGCGGCCAGCGTGCCGATCTGCTCGGCGACCAGCACCGGGTGCCACAACGGCAAGAGGAACAGGCACCCGGACGGGGCCGCGCCCCACTCCGCGAGCAGCCGCCCGAGGATCGGCGTGTTCTGGTAATAGGGCGTCGGCGACGCGTGCTGGTCGCCGACAAACAGCGAGTCGAGCGCGGAACGGCGCGAAGCTGCGGCCCGCTCGATCATCCAGCGCGCTCCGTCGCGCGGATCTTTCGCGTCCGGGTGATTGCTCGTCAGCGAGATTCCGATTTTCATCGCGTCATCCTCGTCGCCGCTGCAGCCGCGATCAGACCCGAACTCGCCGAAGACGCCAAGGGCGGATTTCGCGGCAGGACCCGGCGACCCCTATTGTGCCGGTTCCGAAGTTCGAGCGATCCTCGCTGCTTGCTTATTTTGTCGTCCCTGCGCAAGCAGGGACCCACCTCTCAACGAGTTGGGTGTTGCCCAGTGGGTCCCTGCTTGCGCAGGGACGACAAATCTAAAGGGGCACTAAGCCGCCGCATCTAGTTCCGGGTAGCGGCGGAAGACGCCCTGCTCGTTGAAGGCGATGCGGCGCGCCGACTTCAGATAGGCAGCGATGCGCGGCCGGGCGGCGATCCGGTCGTGCAGCGCGACGACCAGCGGCAAGCGCGGTTCGAGCCGCGCCATCGCGCGCGGGAAGGCGTAGCGCAGCCCGGCCACGAGCTGGAACAGCGACAGGTCGCAATAGCTGAGCCGGCGCCCGACGAGATGGCGGTCGCCGCGCGGGTTGCGCTCCAGGACGCGCTCGAAATAGCCGAGGTATTTCGGGATCCGGTTGGCGATGAAGTCGGCGGCGCGGCGGCGGGCTTCGGCCTGCTGCTCCTCGTAGTAAAGACCGGAGGCGATCGGGTGATGTGTATCGTGCGCTTCGTCGACGATATCGGCGATCGTCAATTGCAGCTGATGCGCCCATAGCCGCCCCGCCTCATCGCGCGGCGCGAGACCGTGGCGGCGCCCGAGGTAGAGGAGGATGTTGGCGGTCTGCGCGATCAGCACGTCGCCGTCCTTGAGGAAAGGCGGGGCAAATGGCGGAGTGGCACCGGCCTCGCCATCCATCAGGCGCTGCATCGCCGCGACGCCGCCGGAGCGGCGCGCTACGTCGAAATATTCGGCGCCGGCTGCCTCCAAGGCGAGGCGCACGAATTCGCCGCGTCCCTGGATCGTCGGCCAGTAATAGAGTTCATAGGCCATGCCGATCTCCTCCGGAACCGGTTCAGTCCATCGCGGATTTCCGCCGCAAGCGCGGGATCGCCAGGGCAAGTATGCCGCACGGCGGCAGCATCAGGGCGGCGTAAATCAGAAAGCTTTCGCTGGTGCCGAAGCGGTCGGCGATCGCACCCATGACCGGCGGGATCACGATCGAGCTGAGGCGCTGTCCGGTCTGCCGCAGGCCGACGACCGCGCCCTGCTGATGACGGCCGACGGCGCGCGCCTGCACCGACAAGACGACCGGCTGGATCACCCCTTCGAGCCAGCCGCGCGCGAGCTGGAACAACAGCAACAGGCCAAAGATGCCGCCCAAGAGCGGGGTCGCGGCGATCAAGAGGATCGACAGTACGGTGCCGCTCAACATCGTGCGCTGCGGGTTGCCGAGGCGCATCGCGCGGCCGGCAAACAGCGAGCCGAAGCCGCTGGCGATCTCCGATGTGGCGAACAGCAGGCCTATCGTCGTGCCGACCAAGGCGATCTGGTCGAGATAGACGATATAAACCGAGGTCTGCAGGCTGTATGTCGTGTTGCGCAGCGTAATGACCGCCATCGACACCGCCACTGCTGGGATCGCGATCAGCATGACCGAGTTGACGTAGTCCGAGGCCCGAGGCCAGGCGTCGCGGGCGCGGAACCGCCGCCGGATCGCGCCGCCAGCTTGTTGCGGCGCGAAGAATTCCGCCTCCGGCGTGCGCAGCAATGCCGCTGTCAGAACGCCGCCCCAGGCGCAGCCGAGCAGATAGGCCGGCCAGGCACCGCCGAAATCCCACGCCGCCCCGGCGACGATCGGCGCGGATGTCGAGCCGAGCCGGGCGTAGAAGCTGAACCTGCCGAGGTACCGGGCATCGCCCTCGGCCAGCTGGGCGATCAGGGTCTGCGCGCCCGACCAGGCGAACGATACCGCCGCACCACCGATCAGCTGCAGGAGCAACAGCGCCCAGAAGCCGGCCGCCAGCGGAAACAGCGGCGCCAGCGCCATCCCGATCCAGACGAACACCAGCGTCACCGCCCGCGTGCCGAAGCGGTCCATCAGGACGCCGATGTGGATCGACAGGACCAAGGCAAGGATCGATCGCGCGCCGACCAGAATGCCGATCTCCGCCGCGTCGAGCCCGAGCGACAGGCCGTAAAGCGGGATCACGAACGTGAAGAGATCGACATA
This sequence comes from Allostellaceae bacterium, assembly GCA_036000945.1. Taxonomy (GTDB): domain Bacteria; phylum Pseudomonadota; class Alphaproteobacteria; order ATCC43930; family CGMCC-115725; genus DATARH01. The sequence continues at coordinate 2,524 of DASYUS010000475.1, read as the reverse complement.
TCCCATGCTGAACGGCCCGGCCACGTAGAGCGCGGCCGGCGGGCGGGGAACGGAAGCGGCTGGAGGCGCGGTCTGCGCGTCGGGGCGGGTGTCCATGGCCGCCCATCTTGCCATGCCTATCGTTTGTGCATCGGCCAATTGCCTGAGGACCGCGAAAGCGGCACCTTGTCGGCAGGTCATCCCGGGGAGTAACGCGAGATGAGCGACCGGCATCGGGAATCGGCGGCGAGCAAACGGGGAGAATGAACGATGGCGACCGACAACGACCTGCCGGAAGTGCTCGAAACCACCGAAGCCGAGCGTCTGGCCACCGGTTTCATCTTTACCGAGGGCCCGCTCTGGCATCCGGACGGCTACTGGTATTTCGTCGATCTGCGCCGCAACCATCTGCACCGCCTGGCGCCCGGCAGTGAGCCAGAGCTCGTCAGGACGACGATCGGCGGCAACGGCACAACCTTCGACCTTGAGGGCCGGCTGATCGTCTGCGAGGGCGATGACCGCCGCCTGACCCGGATGGGCGCGGACGGCAGGGTCGAATCGCTTGCCGACAACTACAAGGGCGGGCGTTTCAACCGGCCGAACGACGTGATCTGCCATTCGAACGGCTGCCTCTATTTCACCGACCCCGACAAGCGCCGCCCCTACCGCGAGCGCGAGATCCCGGGCCCCGCCGGGGAAAACAATTTGTGGGACGGCGCCTGCATCTATCGCCTGGCGCCGGACGGCGGCCTCAGCGTCCTGGCGCATTGCGAATACCCGAACGGGCTGGCGCTGTCGCCGGACGAGCGCACGATGTACGTCGCCAATACCCGCTCCTCGCAATACATCCACGCGATCCGGCTCGACGCGGCCGGCCACATGGTCGGGCGCGGCATCTTCGCTGACCTGAACGGTGACGAGCCCGGCATCCCGGACGGGCTGAAGGTCGACAGCCTCGGCCGGGTCTATTGCACCGGCCCCGGCGGCATCTGGGTCATGGCGCCGGACGGCAGGCGGATCGGCGTCATCAGATGGCCGGAGCAGGCGGTCAACTTCGCTTTCGGCGGGCCGGACCTGCGTACGCTGTTCTGCTGCGCCCACACTTCGGTTTACACCTTGCGGGTCAAAGTCCCGGGCAACCCGCATCCCTGGTACAAGCTGCGCGGCAAGTGAGAAAGGACACGCCTCATGTTCACGCTGTACTACGCGCCGGGCACCTGTGCGCTGGCGACGCATATCGCGCTCGAAGAGGCCGGTGCGCCGTACGAAGCGGTGCGCGTCGATTTCGGTTCGCAGGCCCAGCGCAGCCCCGAATACCTGGCGATAAACCCGAAAGGACGCGTTCCCGCGCTGGTCACCGAAAACGGGACGCTGACCGAAACCCCCGCCTTGCTTGTCTTTGTGGCGCAGCGTTTCCCGGCGGCCGAACTCGCGCCGCTCGCCGACCCGTTTGCGCTGGCGCAGGTGCAGGAATTCAACAGCTACCTTTGCGCGACGGTGCATGTCGCGCACGCGCATGGGAGGCGCGGCACGCGGTGGGCGGATGATGCGGCGGCGATCGAGGCGATGAAGCGCAAGGTGCCCGCGTCGGTGACGGAGTGCGCCGAGCTGATCGAGCACAAGATGCTGAAGGGGCCGTGGGTCATCGGCGAGCGATACACGATCTGCGACCCCTACCTGTTCACGCTCGGCACCTGGCTCGAAGGCGACGGGGTCGACACAGCGAGGCTGCCGCGCATCCTGGACCACCGCAAGCGCATGCTGACGCGTCCCGCCGTGCAAAAGGCGGTCGCGGCGGAAGGCACCCAGATTCCGTAACGCCGACGCCGGCGCGCAATTTGCGAAACAAGCCCGAGGTGACGGAGATGCCGGTGAATATTGCCGATGTGATCTGCGCCGTCGGGCGGGCCGGGTTCTTCAACCGGGACCTGGCGGCGGTCAACGCGGGCGCCAAGGCAGACGGCTTCGCCTATCCCGGCACGCCGGTCAGCCCCGGCTTCGAACGCATCGTGCAGCCCGGCACGTGTCTCTCGGTGATGCTGCTGCTCGATGACGGCCAGGTCGCGTTCGGCGACTGCATGGACGTGATCCTCTCGGGCGTCGCCGGGCGCGACGCGTTGTTCCGCGCTGCCGACCAAGCCGGCTTCGTCCGCACCGTGATCCGCGACCGGCTACGCGGGCGCACGGTCGATCGCTTCCGCGAGCTGGCCGAGGAGATCGACGGTCTGCGGCATGACGGCAAGCCGCTCCACACCGCCATGCGCTACGACATCACGCAGGCGCTGCTGCACGCCGCCGCGCTTGCCAACCGCTGCACGATGGCCGAGATCGTCGCCCGCGAATACGAATGCGACGTCGCCGCGGCACCGCTGCCGATCCTCGCCTCCTGTCACAAGGAGGACGTTCAGATGATCGACCGGATGATCCTGAAGCGGGTCGAACTCCTGCCGCATGCCTCGTTCCAGCAGGTCGAGCGCGACATCGGGCTCAAGGGCGAGAAGCTGCTCGCCTATGCCAAGGGCATCGTCCGCCGCATCGCCGAGAT